>JBILLY010000050.1:0-12885 GCA_044375835.1 Opitutaceae bacterium | reverse complement strand
GCGCACGGCTTGGACGCGGGCGTGGAGCGCCGGAGCGTAGCGCTGGAGGTCGCGCAGCGTGCGCGGGCTGAGGAGGGCCATGCGCTCGACGAGGGTCTCGACGAGACCGCGGAGTTTCTCGGCGAACTGGAGTTCGCGGTGGCGGAGGAGGGCGTCGGCCTCGGCGCGGATCTCGGCGGCGAGGTGGTCGATGACGGCGGCGATGATCTCGTCTTTGCCGCGGAAGTGGACGTAGAGCGTCTTCTTGCTGAGGCCGAGCTCGGCGGCGAGGCCGTCCATGGTGAAGGCGCTGTAGCCGTGGGCGAAAAAGTCGGCGCGCGCCTGGCGGAGGATGCGGGTCTCGACCGGATCCGCGGCGGCGGGGAGGGCGGGGAGGCCGGCGGCAGTGGCCGCGGGGGGAGCGGAGGCAGAGACGGAGGTGGCGGATGATTTCGCGGCAGCGGGCATAAACCGAGGAAACTGATAGGGGTTTTTCAGTTTCCTAGGGTCAAGACGGTTTTCCGGTGCCGGCAGGCGGACGGGAAGGTGGGGCCGCGGCGGAGTCGACGGCGCGGGGTCGAGGCGCGGGGTGGGCGCGGGGATACGAAGCGACGCGGAGGCGCAGCGGTGCGCGGGCGACGAGTCGCGGGGCCGCGGGCCCGGCGGCGGAGGAATGGGCGCGGCGGGCACCGCGGGCAGGGTGCACGCGCCGGGACGATGGGAACCGACGGACGCAAACAGCGTCGAAACCGGCGCGCGACCGCCGCGTCACTTGACGCGACCGATCGACGCGATCTTACTCCGCCTCCCGCCATGACGCCCCTCCGCTCTCCGATTCGCGTGCTCGCCATTGTCGCGGGCGTGCCGGTGTTCGCGACGACGGGATTTGCGCAGGCGGCGGGCAAGACGCCGTTCACGCCGCCGCAGGCGATGCAGCAGGCGACGGCGGCCGCCGCGGCGCCGACGCAGCTCGAGTTTCGCGCGTTCATGGATGCGGGTGGCGGGCCGCAGTTCCGCATCGTCGAGCCGGCGAAGAAGACCGGTGTCTGGCTGAAGGTCGGGGAGAAGGGTTCGGAGATGGACGTCGTCGTGAAAAAATTCGACGGCGAGAAAAAGCTGGAGGTGGAGTTCCAGGGGCGGCCGCTGACGCTGGTGCTCCGCGAGGGCAAAGTGATTTCGGGCGGCACGGCCGCGCAGATGATGCCCGCGATGCCGGCGCCGCCGCCGCCGACCAACGTGGCTCCCGCGGTGACGCAGTCCGTTGTCGTGAATCCGACGCCGGCGGACGAGGCGCGGCGGCTCGAGGCGGTCGCGGCCGAAGTGGCGCGCCGCCGGGCGCTGCGCGAGCAGGCTTCGAATTCCGTGCAGAATGCGCCGCCGCCGGCGCCGGGACCGAGCGCGACGGCGACGCAGAACATCGCGCCGCCGCCGCCGCCGGGCAGCCGCTGAGCGGACGGAGAGGACTCCGGGCGGCGCGGCGAGCGCGGCGCGGGGCGGTCGGACGGGAAGGGCGGGGGAAGGCGTGAGGGTCGCGGGATGACCCGCAGCCGAGAGGGGCGGTCGCCGCGCACAACGGTGGCGGTGCTTTACGTCGGTCGGTGGGGCGGACCCGGCGGGCACGGATGCGGCGAGGGCGCGCGAAAAAGTCGTCGCGCGCACCGGCGGGCCGCGCGTAGGGTCGCGAGTTCCATGTCCGAAACGCCGCCGCCGTCGACCGCGCCCGGGCCGTCCAATGCGGCGCTCGTGCGACGGTTGTTCGCGCTGGCGTGGCGCTACCGGCTGCACTGCCTGCAGGTGCTGGCGATCCAGCTCGTGCTGCTGACGCTGGGCATCGGCGGCCTGAGCCTGACGGGCGTCGGCATCGACTACCTGAAGCACCGGCTCGACGGGACGCCGGTGGCGGGCAGCGCGGGCGGCGTGGCGCTGCCGGCGGACTGGCACTACGGGCAGGTGCTGGCGTTGCTGGCGGGGCTGATTCTCCTCTTCGCGCTGCTGCGGGCGTATCTCAATTTCACCTACGCGGTGTCGGTCAACCGGCTGGTGCAGCAGCGGCTGGTGGTCGACCTGCGCGCGGAGGTTTACGAAAAACTGCAGCGGCTGAGCTTCCGGTTTTTCGACGCGAACAACACGAGCTCGATCATCACGCGGGTGACGAGCGACGTGCAGAGCGTGCGGATGTTCGTGGACCAGGTGCTGATCCAGAGCGTGATCATGGCGGCGTCGCTGACGGTCTATGTCGTCTACATGGCGAGCCTGAGCCCGTCGCTGACGCTGGCCTGTCTGGCGACGACGCCGCTGCTGTGGGTGCTGTCGGCCTGGCACACGCGGAAGACGCAGCCGGAATACGCGCAGAACCGGACGCTGGTGGAGAAGATGGTGCAGACCTTCGTGGAGAGTTTGCAGGGCATCGCGGTGACGAAGGCGTTCGGCCGCGAGGCGGAGGACCGGGCGCGGTTCGAGGCGGCGAACAACGCGGTGCTCGCGCAGCAACGGATCATCTTCTGGCGGGTGAGCCTGTTTTCGCCGGCGATCGGGTTCCTCACGCGGATCAACATGATGGTGCTGCTGGGCTACGGCGGCTGGCTGGTGATCCACGGGCAGCTGCCGCTGGGCACGGGGCTGGTGGTGTTCGCGGGTCTGCTGGAGCAGTTTTCCGGGCAGGTGAACAACGTCGCGACGATCGTGAATTCGGTGCAGCAGTCGCTGATCGGGGCGCGGCGGGTGTTCGAGATTCTCGACGCGCCGGTGGAGGTGAAAAACGTGCCGGATGCGGTGCGCCGCCCGCGGCTGGAGGGCGGGGTGAAGTTCGAAAACGTGTCCTTCGCCTACGACGGGGCGGAGGCGGTGGTGCGCGACATCGACCTCGAGGTGCGGCCGGGGCAGTGCGTGGCGATCCTCGGTGCGACGGGCGCCGGGAAGAGCGTGTTGATGAGCCTGGTGCCGCGGTTCTTCGACCCGACGGCGGGGCGGGTGCTGATCGACGGCCTAGACGCGCGGCGGATCGATCTGGACGACCTGCGGCGGAACATCGGCGTCGTGTTCCAGGAGAGCTTTCTCTTTTCGAACACGGTGGCGGCGAACATCGCCTTCGGCCACCCGGACGCGACGCGGGAGCAGATCGAGCGGGCGGCGCGGATCGCGGCGGCGCATGAGTTCATCACAGCCCTGCCGAAAGGCTACGACACGGTGTTGGGCGAGAGCGGCAACAGCCTGAGCGGCGGGCAGCGCGCGCGGCTGGCGATCGCGCGGGCGGTGCTGCTGGAGCCGGCGATCCTGCTGCTCGACGACCCGACGGCGGCGATCGACAGCGAGACGGAGCACGAGATCTTCGAGGCGCTGGACCGCGCGATCGCGGGGCGCACGACCTTCGTGGTGGCGCACCGGCTGAGCACGCTGCGGCGGGCGGACTTCATCATCGTGCTCGAGCGCGGCCGCATCGTGCAGCGCGGGACGCACGAACAGCTGATGCGCGAGCCCGGGCCTTATCTCCATGTGGCGAGCCTGCAGCTGGTCGACAACCGCGAGCTGCAGCAGCTGCAAACCCGGAAGGAGGTCGCGTGAAGGCGCCGTCCGTCCCGCCGCCGGCGATCCGCGACGTCGGTCTCGTGCACCGCGCGCGGGACGACGACGAGGATCTGGAGCTGCAGCGGCCGCTGGAGTGGTCGCTGATCCGGCGGCTGTTCACGTATGCGGCGCCGGTGCGGCGGAAGCTGGGGTGGCTGAGCCTGTTCACGCTGATCCGCGCGGCGCAGCTGCCGGCGCTGGCGTGGATGACCTCGCTGATCATCACCGGGCCGATCGCGCGGGGCGACCCGGCGGGACTGGCGTGGGGGATCGCGGGCTTCGCGTTGCTGGCGCTGTCGACGGACGGCCTGTTTCATTTCCGCCAGCGCTACGCGCTGGAGATCGGCGAGACGGTGGTGAACGGCCTGCGCGCGGAGGTCTTCGCGCGCACGCAGCGGCAGCCGATGAGTTTTTTCCACCGCGTGAAGCTCGGGCGCATCATCGGGCGCGTGACGAGCGACGTGGAGGCGCTGCGCGTGGGCATCCAGGACGTGCTGTTCGTGAGCGCGATCCAGGCGGGGCAGATGATCTTCGCGGCGGTGGTGATGGCGTGGTCGGACCGGACGCTGTTCCTCGTGGTGCTCGGGCTGGCGCCGATCCTGTGGGTGATCAACCGCCACTTCCGCACGCGGCTGAGCCACTACTCGCGCGCGGCGAGCGACAGCTTCAGCCGGATCACGGCGACGCTGGCGGAGTCGGTGAACGGCATCCGCGTGACGCAGGGCTTCGTGCGGCAGGAGCGCAACGCGGGGCTCTTCCGGCACCTGCTGGCGGACCACTCGCTCTTCAGCATCGCGCTGGCGCGGACCTCGGCGATTTTGACGCCGCTGCTCGAACTCAACAGCCAGTTCTTCGTGGCGATTTTGCTGATGTTCGGCGGTTGGCGCGTGATGCACGGCCAAATGGAGATCGGGGCGTTGATCACGTTTTTCCTGCTGGCGAACCAGTTTTTCGCGCCGATCGCGATCATCGGGAACCAATACAACCAGGCGTTGATCGCGATGGCGGGGGCGGAGCGGGTGTTCAAGTTGATCGACACGAAGCCGGATTGGGAGGATGCGCCCGATGCGACGGCGCTGCCGGATCCGCGGGTGGCGGCTGGGGCGAGCGAAGGAACAAGTGCCAAGGGACAAGGGGCAAGGAACCACGGCCGAACGACCGAGGCGGAGGAGCGACCGGGCGGCGGTGCGGCGCCGGGCCTCGGCATGCGGGTTGAGTTCGACCGGGTGACCTTCGGCTACGATCCGGCGCGGCCGGTGCTGCACGACGTGTCGTTCACGGCGGAGCCGGGGCAGACGATCGCGCTCGTGGGGCACACGGGCAGCGGGAAGAGCTCGATCATCAATCTCGTCGCGAAGTTCTACCTGCCGACGGCGGGCGAGCTGCGGATCGACGGGCGCGAGATCCGCGGGTTGACGGGGGTCTCGCTGCACCGCCAGACGGGCATGGTGCAGCAGCAGAACTTCCTCTTCAGCGGCACGGTGCTGGAGAACATCCGCGCGGCGCGGCCGGAGGCGACGCTCGAGGAGGTGCGCGCGGCGGCGGCGCGGCTGGATTGTATCGACGTATTGGATGCGTTGCCGCGCGGGCTCGACACCGACGCGGGCGAGCGCGGCGCGGCGCTCTCGGTCGGCGAGCGGCAGCTGGTGTGTTTCACCCGCGCGCTGCTCGCGGACCCGCGGCTGGTGATTCTGGACGAGGCGACGAGCGCGATCGACGCGCTGACGGAGGCGCGGCTGCAGGCGGCGCTGCTGAAGCTGCTCGCGGGGCGCACGAGCTTCGTCGTCGCGCACCGGCTGAGCACGATCCGCCACGCCGACTGCGTGCTGGTGCTGGACCGGGGGCGCGTGATCGAACGCGGGACGCACCGCGAGCTGCTCGCGCGGGGCGGGTCGTATGCGGCGCTTTACCGGCAGTTCGTGCAGATGGACGACGGTGGGCCGAGCGCAGAAAAACCTGTGAGTAAAGTGTGAATTTCCCTGTGAACAACTTTGGGTTTCTCCTCTGAAAATTGCAGATTTTCCTAGGCAAAGCCCCGCTTTTCCCTCTAGTAGGGCGTTTGTCTCAGAGGAAACAATCACTCCAAACCCATAATCACATGGCCAAAAAAGCTGCTGCCAAACCCGCCCGCA
Organism: Opitutaceae bacterium; assembly: GCA_044375835.1. Classification (GTDB taxonomy): domain Bacteria; phylum Verrucomicrobiota; class Verrucomicrobiia; order Opitutales; family Opitutaceae; genus ER46. The sequence continues at coordinate 7,210 of JBILLY010000050.1, read as the reverse complement.
AACCGAACGCCGCGTTCATGAAGCCCGTGACGCCGAACGAGAAGCTCGCCGCCGTCGTCGGCGCCGCTCCCCTCCCCCGCACCGAGCTCACCAAGAAGCTCTGGGCTTACATCAAGAAGAACAAGCTCCAGGACACGAAGGTGAAGACCCAGATCAATGCCGACGACAAGCTGAAGGCCGTCTTCGGCGGCAAGACGAAGGTCTCGATGTTCGAGATGACCAAGCTGGTCTCGAACAACCTCGTCTGAGTCTCCCCCGTTTTTCCCGAGCCGCCGCGGATTTCCGCGGCGGCTTTTTTTTTGCCCGGGCGCCAGGGGCTGGGGGTGCGCGGACGGCCTCGGCCCCGGGCAGCGGGCGGGGTCGGCCGGAAACGGCCCAGCCCATCCGGGCCCGGCGGCGGCGGCCGATTGCCTATTGCTCCGCGACGGCGGGTGCGGCTTTCTCGGCGACGCGCCGCCCCGGCGGCGGCGACCTTTCCCCGATCCATGCAAACCCGCCCGAAGCACCTGCTCCGTCTGTTCCTTTTTTGGACGGCCGTGGCGGCGGCGGGTCCGCTCGCCGGTTGGCTGGCGTGGCGTTCGCGCGAGATCGCCATGCTCGACCGGCTGGAGGCCGACGCGCGGCGTTCGGCCCTGGCGGTGCCGGCGGAGCTGCTGGCGAAGTTCGGAGGCAACCGGGCCGATGCGGAACAGGCCCACCATGCGGCGTTGAAGGAGCAGCTTCGGCGGCTGAAGGCGGTCGATCCGAGCGTGCGGTTCGTGTATGTTTTCCGGTGCGCGGCCGACGGCGGCAAAGCGGTGTTTCTCGGCGATTCGGCCGAACGCGGCGCCAAGGACGAATCGCTGCCGGGCGACGACTACCCGCAGGCGAAAGAGTCGCCCGGGCTGCAGGAGATCATCCGCACGGGCCAGCCGACCACGGAGGGGCCGCTGGCGGACGACTTCGGCACGTGGATCACGGGCTACGCGGCGATCGAAGGCTGGCACGCCGGGTCGCCGCCCGGTGCGCCGCGGCACGTGCTCGGCCTGGACATCGACGCGTCGGGTTGGCGGGCGGACCTCTTTGCGACGGGATTGCAGGCGGCATTGTTCACCTGGTTCCTCATCGGGATTCCGCTGGCGACGCGGCGGGTGATGCGGCGGGAGCGCGAACGCAACGAGGTCATCCGCAACCTTTCCGAGGCGATGGAGCAGGCGCACTCGGCGATCCTGATCGTGGACCTCGAGTCGCGCATCGAATACGCCAACCGCGGCCTGTGCCAGCAGATCGGATACGGCCGGCGCGAGCTGATCGGCCGCAAGTGGCGCGACTTCCAGGTGACCGAGACGGCGGAGGAGACGCTGGGGGACCTGGTGGCGACGGTCCGCGCCGGGCGGCCGTGGGAGGGCGAGTGGTTCAACCGGCGCAAGTCGGGCGAAACCTACCCGGTGCGCGGCGTCGTGACGCCGGTGAAGGGCCGCGACGGCCAGCTGGCCTGTTTCGTGGCGGTGTTCGACGACGTGACGGAGACGAAGCGCCGCGAGGCGGAGCTGCGCGAGGCGATCGAGGCGGCGCGGGCGGGCGACCGGGCGAAGAGCCAGTTCCTCGCGACGATGAGCCACGAGGTGCGCACCCCGCTGAACGGCATCGTGGGTTTCGCGAGCCTGCTGCTCGACACGCCGCTCTCGGCCGAGCAGCGCGAATACGCGCAGACGATCCGGATGAGCACAGAGACGCTGATCCAGCTCACGGGCGACATCCTGGACTTCGCGCGGATCGAATCCGGCCGGCTCAAGCTCAACCCGGCGGCCTGCGATCCGCGCGAGTGCATCGAGGACGCGCTCGATCTGGTGGCGACGAAGGCCTTCGAGAAAGATCTGCAGCTGCTGCACCGGGTGGCGGAGGATGTGCCCGGCGCGATCATCGCCGACGGCGGGCGGCTGCGGCAGGTGCTGGTGAACCTGGCGGGCAACGCGGTGAAATTCACGGAGCGCGGCGAGGTGGAGATCGCGGTGCGGCGGGCCGGCGGCGGCGCGGACGAGAGCGTGCTGGAATTCGCGGTGCGGGACACGGGCATCGGCATCGCGCCGGAGCACCACGCGAAGTTGTTCCGGGCGTTTTCGCAGGTCGACGAGTCGACGACGCGGCGCTTCGGCGGGACGGGCCTGGGTCTGGCGATCTCGCGCAATCTCGTGGAGCTGATGGGCGGCAAAATCGGGCTCGAAAGCCGGGCGGGGCAGGGGGCGACGTTCACCTTCACGATCTGTGTCCCCGTGGGGCCGGCCGGCGCGGCGCCGGCCCCGCTCGCCGCGCGGCGCTACGGACTGGCGATGCGGCCGGGAGCGCTGCGGCGCGAACTCGCGGAGTTGCTGCGCGGGTGGGGGGCGCGGGTGGACGAGGCGGAGCCGGCGGCGGAGACGTTTCCCGCGGAAACCGAGGCCGTGCTGGTGGAGGTGGAGGCACGGGACCTGGAGAATCCGGACGGGCTGAAGCTGCCGCTGCCGCCGGAGCGGTGCATCGCGCTCGTGCCGATTTCCCTGCCCAACGAGAAACGCATGCAGTTGCGCGCGCACTTCCGGCTGCTGGTGAACAAGCCGGTGCACCACCGCGCGCTCCACGCGTTGCTGGCCGGCACCGGCACCGGCGCCGGCGCTTCCGCCCTCCCGGCCGGGCCGGCATCCCGGCTCGGCCTGCGCGTGCTCGTGGCCGAGGACAACCCGGTGAACCGGCGGCTGATCACGCGCGTGCTGGAGCGGTTCGGTTGCCGCGCGACGATCGCCCGCGACGGATTGGAAGCGATCGAGGCGGTGCGGTCCCGGGCCGGGGAATTCGACCTGATGTTGCTGGATCTCCACATGCCGGAGGCGGACGGGCTGACCGTGTTGCGCGCGATGCGCGGAGGGGAGGCGGGCGAGGCCGCGCGGACGCTGCCGGTCATCGCGCTGACCGCCGATGCCCGCGAGGAACAGCGGCTGCAGGGCCTCGAGGCGGGCCTCGACGGTTATCTCACCAAACCCCTGGAGATCGAGGCGCTCGACGCCGTGTTGCGGCGGATCCGGCCGGCGGGCGACCGGCGGGACGCGGCGCACTGACGCGGGCGCTCAGCGGCGCGGCCGCGGGCGGGTGCGCGCATAGTAGATGGCGGTGCCCAGCAGGCCGAGCAGCCACGTCGGGGCGTTGACCCAGAGCTGGTGGAAAGGCACCGGGTAATTGCGGCAGGCCCAGATGATCAGCACGTGCTTCAGCGCGATGAGCCACCAGCACCAGCAGATCATGCGTTCGACCCGGGGATCGCGCGGTTCGCGGTCGTCGACCCGCACTGTCTCCACAAAAGCATGACGCGCGATCTCGGGCGACGGCGGGCGGCCGGTGATGAGCTGGACCAGGTTGGCGAACATGCGGGCGCCGGACCCTACGTCGGACGCGTGGAAATGCAACGGAGCGGGCGGGCGGGACCGCCGGCTCCCGCGGCGGGGGGCACGACGGTGGCATGGGCGGGCGTTTACCAGTTGTCCGAACGGAACGGCAGCGCGGGGAGGCCGGCGCCGTTGAAGAGGTTGGCGTCGGGGGCGTTGGACCAGGCGTAGCGCACGGCGACGGGTGCGGGGACCGCGGGTGAGGAGACGAGGAGCGTGTCGCGTTCGAGGCGCACCTGCGCGACGTGGAAGACGCGGTCGGCGCCGGCGATCTCGACCGCGGTCGCGGGTTTGCCGTGGGCGATGAGGCCGGTGTCGGCGTGGTCGAACGTGACGCGCAGCGCGGCGCCCTCGCGGGTGGCTGCGGCGAAGACCGGACCGGAGTCGTCGAGCGTGGCGCCGAAGACCCGGCGGCGGGCGAGCAAGGCGAGGCGGCGGCCGACTTCGGCGTGGTCGACGGCGAGGACGTTTTTGGGGTCGGCGGCGAGGTCGATCGCGACGGCCTGCGCGGTGTGGGGCAAGGCGAGCGCACGCGTCTGTGCGTCGCGCAGGTGGGCCCAGGTGCGGCCGCGCGCGAGGTGGTCGGCGGCCGGGGCGTGGCCGGCGAGGTTGACCCAGAAAAACGGCAACTCGGGCTGGGCAAACTGCGTCCGCCAGCCGGCGACGAGGGCGAGGAACGCAGGATGGTAGGCGGCGGCGCGGCCGACATCCTCCTCGCCGTGATACCAGAGCACGCCGCGCAGGGCCGCGGGGAGGAGCGGCGCGAGGCGCGCGGCATAGAGCGCGCCAGCGCCGGACTTCGGAGACGGCGGCAGCCAAGTTTCGATGGGCGTGCCGGCGGCGGCGACGGCGATGAGGCCGAGGGGGACGCCGATCTTGGTCTGGAGTTCGCGGGCGAAGGCGAAACCGACGGCGGAGAAAGCGCCGAGGGTCGGCGGCACGGCGGGTTGCCAAGCGGACTCGCCGCCGGGCGATGACACGGCGGCGCCGGCGTTTGCCGCCGAGTCGGGCCCGGCGGGTGGGCGCCATTGCCGGATGAGCGGGAGGCGGAGGGCGGCGAGGTCGGCGGGATTCGGCGAGGGGCGGCCGGCCGCCGGCGCGGGCGCCGGGCGGGCGGCGAGGGGGGCCGCCATGTTGGCGCCGCCGGCGCAGAGCCAGACATCGCCGACGACGACCTCGCGCACGACGACGGTGTTGTTTCCGGCGCTCGTGAGCTCGGCACCGGCGGCGGTGGCGGCAAGCGGGGCGAGAAAGACGATCCAGCGGCCGTCGGCGCCCGTCACGGTGCCGATCGTCTGGCCGGCGAAGGCGACTGTCACGCGCTCGCCCGGTGTCGCCCCGCCCCAGACGGGCAACGCCCGGTCGCGCTGCAGCACCGCGCCGGCGGAGAAGAGCGGGGCGGGCGCTACGTCGGCGCGCGTTGTCGCCGCGGCCAGCAGGGTGCTGACGGCGAGGGCGGCGGATCGGACGCGGCGGGAAAACATGGACCGGCGAACGTAACGCGCCGGGGCGGGTTGCCCACCGGAATCTGCCGCGGCGGAGCCGCCCGGCGCGGCGGTAGTGCGCCGAAGCGGCCGCGGCGGCGGGCGGGCGACGGGGAGGACTTGCGCCGCGTGGCGCTGGTGCGGCACGCTCGCGGGCATGAATTCGCGTCCCCTGGCGATCTGGCTCGCGTTGGCAGTTTCCGCAGCGGCGCACGCCGCGACGGCTCCGAAAAAACAGGAAATCCCGATCAACTACGACGAGGCGAAGGTCGGCACGTTGCCGCTCCCGGATCCGCTCGCGCGGGCGGGTGGCGGACGTATTGCGGATGCGGCGGCGTGGCAAAAGGAGCGGGCGGCGCTGCGGGAGATTTTCGCCCGCGAAGTCTACGGGCGGACCCCCGGCGGCCGGCCGGCGGAGATGCGGTGGAAAGTGACCTCGGTCGACCGGGCGGCGCTTGGCGGCAAGGCGGTGCGCAAGCAGGTGACGATCTGGTTCACGGCGCGCGACGACGGCCCGAAGCTGCACCTGCTCGTCTACCAGCCGGTCGCGCCGGCCGGCGGGGGCGCGGCGAAGTGGCCGGCGTTTCTCGGGTTGAACTACTACGGCAACCAGTGCGTGAACGCGGACCCGGGCATCGCGCTATCGACGGCTTGGATGCGGACGAACGCGGAGTTCAAGATCGTGAACAACCGCGCCACCGAGGGAACGCGCGGCGCGCACGCGGGCCGGTGGGACGTGGAGAACGTCGTCGCGCGCGGCTACGCGACCGCGACCGTCTACTACGGCGACATCTGCGAGGATCGGGCCGAGGGGCTCACGACGGGAGTGGGGGCGCTGTTCGGCGCCAAGGCGGTCGAGGCGCGCGCGGGCGACGAGTGGGGTGCGATCGGACAGTGGGCCTGGGGCCTGAGCCGGGCGCTCGACTACCTCGAGAGCGATCCGGAGATCGACGCGAAGCGCGTGGCGGTGCACGGGCACTCGCGGCTGGGCAAGGCGGCGCTCTGGGCGGGCGTGCAGGACGAGCGATTCGCGCTGGTGATCTCGAACAACTCGGGCGCGGGCGGCGCGGCGCTGAGCAAGCGCGACTTCGGCGAGACGGTGCTGCGCATCAACACCTCGTTTCCCTTCTGGTTCGCGAAGAACTTCCGCGCCTACAACGGCCGCGAGGCGGCGCTGCCGGTGGACCAGCACCAGTTGATCGCGCTGATGGCGCCGCGGCCGGTGCACGTGGCGAGCGCGGAGGAAGACCCGTGGGCGGATCCGCGCGGGGAGTTTCTCGCGGCGAAGCACGCGGAGCCCGTCTACGCGCTCTTCGGCAAAACGGGCCTCGGCGTCGCGGACCTGCCGGCGGTGAACCGGCCCGTGCTCGGCGACGGGCTCGCGTATCACATCCGCACGGGCAAGCACGACATCACGCCCTACGATTGGGCGCAGTATCTCGACCACGCGGACCGGCTGTGGAAGAAGCGGTGACGCGGGCGCGCGGCGCGGTTGGCGACGTGCGCCGCGGATTGCCCGGCCGGCGCGTGGGCCGCAAACCGGCAGGCAGAGACGCCCGCGACTGCGCGGCGGGCTCGGGCGGGCGGAAACGTTCTTCGGGGTCGCGCACGGCGACCGGCGGTTGTCGCGTCGCCGCGCGGGCGGCTCAGCGCCGCGCGCGCGGGGCGGTCTCGACGGTGACGTCGCGGATCGTGCCGCGGAAGGGGTTGGGCGCGACGTAGTCCTCGCTCACGGGCGTGTAGAGATCGAGGCCGACGTCGAAGGTCTCGTGGCTGATATTGCCGGCCATGGCTTCCGGCACGCGGCCGCGGCCGACCTCGCGGCCGTCGAGGCGCAGCGTGACCTCGGCGCTGTTGTCGGGGGCGAGGACGAACTCGACGACGACGGTGCTGGGGCCGGCGGGGAGCGGGGCGGAGGAGGCGACGGCGGTGCGCTGTTCGCCGGCGTAGTTGTAGTGGAAAACCGGATGCCCGTCGCGGACGAAGAGACCGTAGCCGGCGAAGCGGCCGCCGTGGGCGAAGATCACGCCGTCGCCGGGGGCGTCGAGCCGCGCGGTGACGCGCATGGAGCGGCCGCGGCGCTCGAGGGCGGTGAACTTGTGCAGGCCGCTGACCGGAGGCACGTAGACGACGCGGCGGCGCTCGTCGTTCCAGGGCGGGCGGATCATGTCGCGCGGGCCGGAGCGGCGGTCGTCGAGCGGGTAGACGTCGTGGGCGCGCGCTTCGCGTTCCCAGGCGGCAAGCAGGGCGGCGAGTTTCTCCGGGTGGGCGCGGGCGAGATCGCGACTCTCGGTGGGGTCGGCGTCGAGGTGGTAGAGTTCCCAGGCGTCG
>JBILLY010000049.1:0-12889 GCA_044375835.1 Opitutaceae bacterium | reverse complement strand
ATGGACGGGGGTAGACGAACGCGAGCGTCCCGGGGAAACACGGGGCGGGGGAAATCCGCGAGCAGAAAACACCGACGTTGCATCCGACCGCACGAAAGTGTCGGGAATGACGCGGCCCCGGCCCGAATGGGCGGGGGCCGCGGCGGGCCGGAGCGGGGCGCAGGAGGCGGGCGCCCGGCTCGGGCGGGATCGGAGGCTGCCGGCTCAGGCGCCGGCGGCGGCGGGAGCGGCCTTGGTCTTCGGGGAGTCGTGGAAATCCTGCGACGAGTGCGTAGTCTGCACGTAGCCGGCGCGGATCGTGAAGTCACCGAAGCGCTCGCCGGGCAGACGCTCGACCGCATAGCGGCGGATGATCGGGCCGAGGAGGGCGACGATCTCGGTCTCGGGGACGTTGGACTTGTAGAGGATGTTGAGCCGCGAGCCGTTGAAGGCGGCGCCGAGGTAGACGTTGTATTTGCCGGGGGATTTGCCGACGAAGCCGATCTCGGCGAGGTAGGGCCGGCCGCAGCCGTTGGGGCAGCCGGTGATGCGGAGCGTGACCTCGTCGTGGCGGACGCCGGCGGCTTCGAACTCGGCCTCGAGGAGCGAGACGAGTTCCGGAAGGTAGCGCTCGCTCTCGGCGAGGGCGAGGCCGCAGGTCGGGAGCGCGACGCACGACATGGCGTTGAGCTTCAGGCCGGAGGCGTCGTTGGCCGTATCCAGTTTGTGTTTGCGCAGCAGCGCCTCGATCTGCGGCCGGTCCTCGGGCGTGATGTTGGCGATGATGAGATTCTGGTTTGCGGTGAGGCGGAAGTCGCCCTTGTGCGCGAGGGCGATCTCGCGGAGCGCGGTCTTGAGCGGGTAGTTGGCGTCGTCGCGGATGCGGCCGCTCATGATGTAGAGCGTGAAATGCGAGCGGCCGTCGTGGCTGCGCACCCAGCCGTAGCGGTCGCCGGTGTGGGTGAACTGGTAGGCGCGCGGGGCGCCGAGCCGGTAGCCGAGGCGGGCCTCGACCTCGCTGCGGAACCAAGCGAGGCCGCGGTCCTCGATGGTGTATTTGAGGCGGGCGTGTTTGCGGTCGGTGCGGTCGCCGTAGTCGCGCTGCACGACCATGACCTTTTCGGCGACCTCGACGGCCTGCTCAACGGTGCAGAAGCCGAGGATGTCGGCGATGCGCGGGAACGTCTCGAGCTGGTTGTGGGACATGCCGAGGCCGCCGCCGACGGTGACGTTGAAACCGACGAGTTTGCCGGTGGCGTCGGTGATGGCGATGTAGCCGAGGTCGTGGGCGAAGATGTCGACGTCGTTGGAGGGCGGGACGGCGACGACGATCTTGAATTTGCGGGGGAGGTAGGTGGCGCCGTAGATCGGCTCGGCCTCGGGCTCGCCGCCGCCGACGAGGTGGTCGCCGACCCAGAGTTCGTGGTAGGCGCTGGAGCGGGGGAGGAGGTGGGTGCTGATGTCGCGGGCGACTTTGTAGACCTCGGTGTGCAACTCGGAGCGCTCCGGGTTGGGGTTGCACATGACGTTGCGGTTCACGTCGCCGCAGGCGGCGATGGTGTCGAGGAGGGCCTTGTTGACGCCGTTGATGGTGCGCCAGAGGTTGGCCTTGAGCACGCCGTGGAACTGGAAGGTCTGGCGGGTGGTGAGCTTGAGGGTGCCGTTGGCGCACTCGTCGGCGAGGCGGTCGAGGGCGAGCCACTGGGCGGTGGTGCAGACGCCGCCGGGGAGGCGGAGGCGGGCCATGAAGCTGAAGGCCTTTTCCTGGCCGGCCTTGCGGCGTTCGTTGCGGAGGTCGCGGTCGTCCTGGGCGTAGATGCCGTGGAATTTCGTGAGCTGCGCGCTGTCCTCGGTGATGCCGCCGGTCGACTGGTCGGCGAGGTCGCGGAGGATGTGGCCGCGGAGAAAATTGCTGCCGGCCTTGAGCAGCTCGTTTTTGTGGAGCGGCTTTTCGGCGGGCGCGGCGGGTGCGGCGGATGTGGCGGGAACAGGCGTGGAACTCATGCGGAAAGAGGAACGTGGAGGGGGCGGAGTGCGGCGCGCAAGGCGGCAGTGAGGGCGTCGAGCGCGAGCGGGTGATGGGCGATCAGATCCGTGAGGTGCGGGCGCGGGCCGGGAGGGCGGGCGAGCGCGCCGGATGCGAGGGAATCCGCGGCAGCGGCGTCGGAGCAGATCTGCGCGATGTCGCCGCCGGGGCCGGCGTGGCGGCCGGGCAGCAGGAAGAGCAGCGCGACGATGACGTCGCGGCCGGCGAGCGCAGGATCGCGGAGGTGGTCGGCGAGCAGCGGCGGGTGATCGCCCTCCATCGACGCGACGGCGAGCGGGCCGATCTCGTGGCCGAGGAGCGCGCGGAGGTCGGCACCCAGGCGGTCGCGCAAGGCGGCGGAGGCCGCCGACGGTCCGCCGTGGTCGACGAGCATGACGGGTGGGCGCGAGAGCTTGGCGGCGCCGAGGGTTTCGCGGATGCGGTCGGCGAGGATCGCGGGCAGAACGCCGCGGGCGGCGAGGCCGTCGGTGAAGTGAATCTCGAAGTCGCCGAGGTCGGCGCGGAGTTTTTCGAGGTCGCGGCGCAGGGCGGAGCCGATGGCGCCTTGGGCGCTGAGGAAGAGGGGGACGAAGAGAAACTCGCGCTGCCCGAGGGCGTGCATTTGCCGGACAAACGTAGCGAGCGTCCACGCGGGCGTGCCGTCGAGGGCGGCGGCGGGGATGCGGTCGCTGTGTTTCCACGAGACGGCGTGCACGACGGTATCGGTCGCGCGGCCGAGAGCGGCGGCGAGGGCGCGCAGGCCGCGGTGCGCGGCGGGCTCGAGGGATCCGTTGTCGATCAGCGCGACGATCATGCGGTGGTGCCGGTGGTGTCGCCCGGGTGGGCCGATGCGGGGACGGTGCCGGCGGTGGCGAGCGGTTGCGCGGCGGCTTCGAACCACGCGAGTTTTCCGGAGAGCGCGGCGACCTCGCCGATCACGACGATCGCGGGGGCGCCGAAGCCGGCGTGCTCGGACTCGAGGGCGATGCGATCGACGGTCGTGACGAGTTGGCGGTGCTCGGCGGTCGTCGCCGATTGGATGACGGCGGCGGGGGTCGAAGGTGAGAGGCCGCCGGCCTGGAGGCGGCGCGTGATCGTCTCCAGGTTTTTCATGCCCATGTAGAGGCAGAGCGTGGCGCCCAGCCGGCCGTAGTCCTCCCAGCGGATGGCGGAGTCCGGCTTGGCAGGATCTTCGTGGCCGGTCAGAAAAACAACCGCGGAGGCGTGGGCGCGGTGCGTGAGCGGCACGCCGGCGTAGGCCGCGGCCGCGAGGGCGGACGTGACGCCGGGGACAATTTCGAAAGGGATGCCCGCGAGGGCGAGGGCCTCGGCTTCCTCGCCGCCCCGACCGAAAATGAACGGATCGCCCCCCTTCAGGCGGACGACCCGGCGACCGGCGCGGGCGAGGCGGAGGAGGGTGCTCTCGATATCACGCTGGGGGCAGCAGAACCCGCCGCCCTTTTTGCCGACGAAGATGCGTTCGGCGTCGGGTTGGGCCAGGGCGAGAATGGCGGGCGCGACGAGGTAATCGTAGACCACGGCATCGGCTTCGCGGATCAGGCGCTCGGCCTTGCGGGTGAGCAATTCCGGATCGCCCGGGCCGGCCCCGACGAGGGCGACGGAGCCGAAGGGCAAACGGGCGGAGGAGCGGTCGGAGATGGAGGCGGAGCTCATGCGCGGGCCTCCAGCAACAGCGGCGCCAACCGCAGTCCGCGACAAAAATGATGCGCCGGACGCGATGAGGGGGAGCGGCTGCGGTTAATCATGACATCTTTAGTCAATATGACTTCTTTTCAGCTTTACCCGTTGGCCAGCAGGTTCAAGCCTCTTCGCTGTCATGGCCGATAATTCAGCACCGCGCGACGGGAAGCATGTGTCCTTCAACTACAAGGAGGCTGCGCTTGCCGGTTCAGTGGAGGCGGATTTGGGCCGATAATTTTTCCAACTGTCCCGTCCACTCACCATGAGCCCTGCTGAAATTACCCGCTGGAACGCCGAGTTGCGGCACAAGACCCCGCTCGAAATCGTGCGCTGGGCCATCGCCCAAGCCGGCGGTCACGCGATCGTCTCCACCAATTTCCGTCCGTATGAAGCGGCGATCCTCCACGTCGCGGTGCAGGCGCAGCCGGACATCCCGGTGCTCTGGGTCGACCACGGTTACAATCGGCCAGCGACCTACACGCACGCCGAGGCGCTGCGGGCGCAACTGAAGCTCAACCTGAAGCCGTTTTTGCCCCGCATGACCGCCGCCCACCGCGACGCGATCCACGGGCCGATACCGACTACCGAAGACGAGGCGGGGCTGAAGAAATTCAGCGCGGTGATGAAGCTGGAGCCCTTTCAGCGCGGCATGAAGGAACTCGCGCCGACCGTGTGGATCACGGCGCTGCGCAAGGTGCAGAACCCGAACCGCGCGGAACTCGACATCGTCTCGCACGACGGAAACTTCGGCGCGCTGAAGGTCAGCCCGCTCTTCCATTTCAGCGACGCCCAGCTCGACGCCTATCTCGCCGAGCACGGCCTGCCCAACGAGTGGGATTATTTCGATCCGGCCAAGGCCGACGAGAAGCGCGAATGCGGCCTCCACGCCGCGTGGGGCAAAAAAGCCGTCGGCGCCTGAGCACGCACCCGGCCCCCGACCCGAACACCTGATCGGCAGCGCACCGCCCGCGGGCGCGCTCCCCGTCCCGACCATGACCAGCTACCATCTCGACCACCTCCAGCACCTCGAAACCGAGGCGATCCACATCATGCGCGAAGTCGCGGGCGAATTCGAACGCCCCGCGCTGCTCTTCTCCGGCGGCAAGGACTCCATCTGCCTGCTGCGCCTCGCCGAGAAAGCGTTCCGTCCGTCGGACATCCCGATGCCGTTTCTCAACGTCGACACGGGCCACCACTTTCCCGAGTTGAACGAATTTCGCGACCGCCGCGCCGCGCAGCTCGGCGGCAAGCTCATCGTCCGCAAGGTCGAGGACGCCATTGCCAGCGGCATCGCCGTGCCGGCGCCCGGCGAGATCAGCCGCAACCGCCTCCAGATCCCGACGCTCTTGGCCGCGATCGAGGAGTTCCGCTTCGATTGCTGCATCGGCGGCGCGCGCCGCGACGAGGAGAAGGCCCGCGCCAAGGAGCGCTTTTTTAGCTTCCGCGACGCCTTCGGCCAGTGGGACCCGAAGAACCAGCGGCCCGAAATCTGGAACCTCTACAACGGCCGCCTGAACGCGGGCGAAAACATGCGCGTCTTTCCGCTCAGCAACTGGACGGAGATGGACGTGTGGGAATACATCAAGCGCGAGCGCCTCGAGGTCCCGAGCATCTATTTCAGCCACACGCGCCAAGCGGTCCGCCGCGGCGGCCAGTGGCTGCCGGTCTCGGATATTTTGCCGCCGAAGCCCAATGAGGACGTGCGCGAGCTCGTCGTCCGGGTGCGCACGATCGGCGACATCATCAGCACCGGCCTCGTCGAGTCGCCCGCTTCGACGGTCGACGACATCATCGCCGAAATCGCCGCCGCCCGTGTGACGGAGCGCGGCTCCCGCGCCGACGACAAGGCCTCCGAGGCTGCCATGGAAGACCGCAAGAAAGCCGGTTACTTCTGAAACCCTCCCACGCCGCCACCATGCCTCCGACTCCTGTTTCCGATCTGCCCGTCGATATCCTCCGCTTCAACACCTGCGGCAGCGTCGACGACGGCAAATCCACGCTCATCGGCCGCCTCCTCTACGACTCGAAGTCGCTCATGGAGGACCAGATCGAGGCGCTCGAACGCTCCGCCGACATCACCGGCGGCGGCCAGATCAATCTCGCCAACCTCACCGACGGACTGCGCGCCGAGCGCGAGCAGGGCATCACGATCGACGTCGCCTACCGCTACTTCGCGACGCCGCGCCGCAAGTTCATCATCGCGGACACACCGGGCCACGTGCAATACACGCGCAACATGGTGACGGGCGCCTCGACGGCCAACCTCTCCATCGTGCTCGTCGACGCGCGCCTCGGCGTGATCGAGCAGAGCCGCCGGCACACCGCGATCGCCTCGCTGCTGCGCATCCCGCACCTCGTGGTCGCGGTCAACAAGATGGATCTCGTCGACTGGAGCGAGCAGCGCTTCCTCGAGATCCGCACGCAGTTCGAGAAATTTCTCCCGCGCCTCGACATCAAGGATGTGAAGTTCATCCCGATGAGCGCGCTCAACGGCGACAACGTCGTCGAGCTCTCGGCGAAGGCGCCGTGGTATTCCGGGCCGACGCTGCTCGGCCACCTCGAGACCGTGCACATCGCGAGCGACTGGAATCTCCAGGGCTTCCGCCTGCCGGTGCAGTGGGTGAACCGGCCCAACAATCCCACCGACAAAGCGCTCCACGATTTCCGCGGTTTCAGCGGCCAGATCGCGGGCGGCATCGTGCGCAAGGGCCAGAAGGTCCTCGCGCTGCCCGCCGGCATTGTTTCCTCGGTGAAACAGATCTGGACCTACGACGGCCCGGTGGAGCAGGCGTTCTGCCCGCAGTCGGTCACGATCGAACTGGAGCACGACGTGGACGTGAGCCGTGGCAGCATGCTGATCGGGCCGGACCACCTGCCGGGCTCGAGCAGCGAGCTGCAGGCCGATGTCTGCTGGATGCACACGCGCGGACTGGTGCCGGGCAAGAAATACTTCCTGAAGCACACGACCCACACCGTGCAGGCCGTCGTGACCGAGATCGTCCACAAGCTGAGCGTCGAGACGCTCGAAAAGGAGGCCGCGCCGGCCGAGCTGAAAGTAAACGACATCGGCCAGATCCGGCTGCGCACGGCGAAGCCGCTGGTGTTCGACGGCTACCGGGTGAACCGGTTGACCGGCTCGTTCATTCTGATCGAGCAGGGCACCAACGCCACGGTGGCCGCCGGCATGCTGCATCCGCCGCAGGAAGTCGTGAAGTCCGAGAACGGCGACTATGTGATCTGAGTCGACTGCCGGGCGCCGCGTGAAGATCTCGCTCAAAGTCGACTACGCGTGCCGCGTGATGACGGAGCTTGCGCGGTTGCACGGCTCGGGCGAGCTGGCGCAGATCGAGCACCTCGCGCGCGTCGAGGCGGTGCCGGCGAATTTTCTCGCGCAGATCCTGATCAAGCTGCGCGACGCGGGGCTCATCGCGAGCCGTCGCGGCAACCACGGCGGCTATACGCTTGCGAAGGCCCCCGACGAGATCTCGCTGCATGACATCATGCTCGCGGTCGAGGGGCACTGTCTGCACCTGAGCGGCAACTACGAGGGCCGCAGCGGGCGGCGGCTGAAGCAGGTCTGGGACGAGATCGGCAAGGCGCTCGTCGCGAAGACCAAGAGCTACACGCTCGACCAGTTCGTGACGAAGAACCCGAGCGAGATGTATTACATTTAGCGCGCGACGGTCATTCGGCGCGGGCAGCGGGGGAATCCCCTGCGAATGGTCGGGACGACCAGTCGAGCGTGGGCTTGGGTTTGCCGCGGGGTGGTGGCGGGTCGGCGCCACCGCCGAGCGTTCAAAACGAACCCTTCACGCCGACCGTCCACAACGGGCCGGTTTCACCCCGGCTGCGCAGACGCGCGTAGGCCGGGGTGTCCTTGGCGTAGTCCAGGCCGGGCTGCGCCTCGTTGAAGGCGTTCCTCACGTTCGCAAACAGCGAGAAGCGGCGCGTCGCGCGGAATTCCGACGCGATGTCCACATAGGTCCCGTTGCCGCTGTAGCTGTAAACGCCCGGCGCGATCCCAGCGCCGGCGCGCAGGCCGCCGCGGCTGACGCCCCGGTGATTCGCGCTGACCTGCACGGTGAAACGATTGCGGCTGAGGGTCACGCCGCCGTTGAGGATCATCGGCGCGAACCCGCTGAAATCCGCGATGGCGGAGCCGCGCAGCGACTGCCGCGTCGTGTTCGCGAAAACGGACAGGCCGCGGGCCCAGTTGGGCAGGAAGCCGAGAGTCTGCCGGTAGTCGAGCTCGAGCCCGTCCACCTGCGCGTCGCCGACGTTGGCCTGCGTCGAGACGAAGTAGCCGTTGCCGTAGACGGCCTCGTCGAGGTCATACAGGCGGATGAAATCCTCCGTCAGCGGCAGGGTGACGCCGCCGAAGAAATCCCGGATGTCGCGACGGAAAGCGCGGAAGGAAACCACGCCGGCGGACGGTTGGTTGAAATAGTATTCGAGCGAAACGCCGTAGCTGTTCGCCGTCCACGGGCGGATATTGCCGTTGGACAGCGTGATCGTGCGGTTGGCCGTGGTGGGATCGGGCACGGAGATAGAGGGCAAAATCGCGCTGAAATTCGGACGCGCGAGCGAGCGGGCATAGGAGGCGCGTGCCAGCAGGTCGGGCCGGAGCCGGGCGGTGAGGTTGAAGCTCGGAAAATAGTCGCCGTAGCGCGTGTCGATCTTCGTGCCGCGTTCGAAGTATTGGAGCTGCGCGCCGGTCAGCGAGCCGGACGGCGCCTTCGCGATCGCGGTGCCGTTGGGGTTGCGGAGGATGTTGCCGGCGGCGTCGCGCTGGTAGAGCCGGGCCGGATCGACGAGCGGGCCGGCGCCGCTGTCGCGTGTTTCTTCGTAGCGGACACCGGCGACGATCCAGAGGCGGTCCTCGAGCAGGCGCACGTCGGTGCGCACGTAAGGTGCGCCGATGGTCTCGGTGAGGCGATAGGAGCCGTTGACCAGGCTGCGGTGCGCGGCCGCCTGTTGGGCATCCGTGCCCTCGGAGTAGGCGGCGGGGTTGGCTTTGAAGTCGCGGAAAATCTTGAACGGGTCGAGCCACTGCACGTCCGGCAGACCGAAGAGCATCTTCCGCCCGGCGCGCTCGTCGTCGAGCCACTGTCCCGCGTTGTCGTCGGCTGTGCCCGCGCGGGCGTCGGGACCGATGCGCGCAAAGGCCCGGGTGCCGCCGTTGGAGCGGATGTCGCGGGACTGCGCGCGCACATCGACGCCGAACTTCAGCCGGGTCCTGACCGTCCACGGCAGATCGCGGCTGGCATTGGCATAGAAGGAGCGAAACTCGTCCTGCGAATCGCCGCCGTTGGTGTTGCCGCTGTTGAGCGTGTAGTTCGCCAGTTCGTAGGGATTGACCGGCGCGCCGGCGGCATTGGTCACGCGGATGGCCGGAGGTTGCTCGCCGGGATGGTCGAAGCGCACGGTGACACCGGTGAGCGTGGCCTGCAGGCTGTTGATGTGGCCGTATTCGAAGTCCCGGTAGTGATTCGACGCGCGCGAATACGCGCCGCCGGCCTCGGCGGTCCAGATCGGGCCGTGGTGCTGGTAGCGCAGCGAAGGCATCACCGTCGTGCCGCGCTTGGAGCGCGTGGACGCGGTGATGACGACGGTGCCTGCACCGGGTCGGCTCTGTGCAAACGTCGGCCCGAAAGACTCGACGTTGTTGAGGTTGAAGGTAAGGCCGCGGGCGGTGAAGTGCGCGTGGAAATAGGTATACTGCAGCCCGGCGGAAATCTTGTCGCGCGGCGAGAGCCGCAGATCCGCCGTGAGCGAAACCGAGGTCCGATCGGTCTGCTTCGGGCCGTTGCTGGCGTTGAAGCGACCGAGGTAGGGCTGCCCGGCCGGCGGAGCGGTGAGCGTGGCGGTCGAGGCGAGATTGGTGCCGACCCAGGAATTTGTCATGCCGTCCTGCGAGATCCATTGGCTGGACTGCAGGCCGCTGACGGTGACGCCGAAGCGTTTGTTCAGCGGCACGATGCTGGTGAACTCGAAATTCGGGCGCACCTTCAGCGTGTCGGGAAAAGGATCGCTGGTGCGCTTCAGGTCGAATTTCCCTTCGCGGAACAGCACGTAGGCCTTGAACGTGTGCTGTGCCTTCGCGCGCTCGAAGGCGCTGCGCGAAACGAGATTCACGGTGCCGCCGATCGCGTCCGCGGGCGAATCGGGCGTCGGCGAGCGCAGCACCTCCACCCGCGACATGCCGGTGATCGAAAATACTTCCAGTTCGGTGGTGCGCGTCTGCCCGCCGGAAGCCGCGCTCGCGAGGCGGTTGCCGTCGACCGTGATGGGCGTGCTCGTGGGTGGCACGCCGCCGACGGTGATCGTGCGCGACTCGCCGCCTTCGACGGAGACGCCCGGGAGAAATTTCACGAACTCGCCGATGTTGCCCTCGGCGATGTCGCCGAACGAGTCCGTCGCGACGACGTTGCGGATATTCGGCGCGAAGCGCTGATCGTTGATCGCGACGAGTGCGGCGGTGCTTTCGCGGGCGGCGGCGACGACGAAGGTGTCGAGCTTCACGCTCTCGTCCGTCCCGGGGCCCTTCGCGCTCGCCGGACTGGGCGCCGCCAACCGGAATTCCTGCTCCGCGTTCTCGCCGGCCCCCAGGGTCAGCCGCCGCTGTTCGGGCTTCAGTCCGGTGTAGAACACCGTGAGCGACACCGTGCCGGGCTCCAGGCCATCTATCCGAAAACGTCCGCCTTCGTCGGTGAAGGCTTCCCGTCCGCCGGTGTCGAGGGACACGCGCGCGTTCGCGAGCCGGTCGCCGCTTGCCCCGTGCATCACGACTCCGGTGACGGAGCCGAGCGGGGCGTTTTGGGCCGCGATGCGGCAGGGAAGGAGGGCGAGCGCGACCAGGATCGCGAAGCGCGCCAGGGGTCTCCGGGCGAGGTGCATGGGGCAGGGGGATTTGCGGTGGGGTGGCGACGCCGGGGCAGGGGGGCGCGTCCCAGTCATTTGCCGGTCGCGCCGGAATCTCACAGGTGTCTCGCGCATCGACTGCCCCTGAATTCCTCCGTGAGATCATGCGCCCAGCGGCAAACTTACCCCGATGTCCGCCACTTTCGCCCCCGCACCCTTGGTCGCCGCCGTGCGCGCCGGCGACAAAGCCGCGTTCATGCGGTTGGTCGAAGTCTACGGTTTCATGGTGCGCTCCTACATCGGCAGCCAGGTTTACAACGGCGCCGATATCGACGACCTCGCGCAGGAAACCTTCATCGCGGCCTATCGCGGCCTGGCCGATTTCCGGCTAGGCGACGATTTCGGCGCGTGGCTGCGGGGCATCGCGCGCAACCGCATCCGCATGCATTTCCGCAGCCGCCACCGTCGCCTCGCCGCGCTCGACCGGTTTCGGGAAGAGGTGGCCGTCGTCGTCGAAACCGAACTGGACCGGGAGGACGAGCAATCCCGGCGCACGCGCGAAGCCCTGCTGGGCTGCGTGGCCAAACTGCCGGAGAAACTGCGGCGCATCGTGCATGCCGGCCTCGAGGGCGCACGGGCCGCCCAACTCGCGCAGGAATTCCGGACGACACCGGGCGCGATTTACCAGCTGCACTACCGGGCCAATCAACTGCTGCGCGCGTGCCTGCAGCGCGAAGTGAGAAACCATGAGTGAGCCCGAGCCAACCGCGGAGATGGACGGCGACCTCCATGAACTTCTCGCCGGCTGGCTGGGCGAGGCGCCCGCGCCGGAACGTGCGGCGCATCTCCTGCGCCGGCTGCGGGACGACGCGGAATTTCGGGCCGCCGTCGTCGCGGAGATCAGGATGCACGGCATGCTCCGCACCGCGCTCGCGGCCGAGCCACGCTGGCTCGAGGTGCAGGCGGAACTTGGCCTGCTCGAGACCGCGGCCCCCGATTTCACGACCCGCGTCTCCGCCGCGATCGATCGGCTCCCTGCGGCCCGCAGTTTTCGGTGGCGGGGAGCTTGGGCGGCCGGTCTGGCCGCGGTGCTCGTGCTCGGAGCCGCGTGGTTCTTTCCCAAAGTCGGCCCCGCCGTGCCGGACCCGGCCGCGCGGGCCTTTGCCGTCGTCGTGAAATCCGAGGACGCGGTCGGCCATGCGGCGGACCGGCGCCGGATCGAGCCGCAGACCGTGATTGCCCGCGGCCCATTCGGGCTCGCGAAGGGCCGGCTGAGCCTCGCGTTGTTCAACGGGGTGAGTCTCCACCTCGAAGGGCCGGCCGAGCTGGACCTCGTGTCGGACGAACGGATTGTTTGCCGCCGCGGGCGCCTGCGGGTGTTTGTGCCGCCGGGCGCGGAGGGATTTGTCGTCGAGACGCCCGGCGCCGTCGTGACGGACCTCGGCACCGAATTCGGCGTCGAAGTCGGCGGGGGCGCCACGGAAGTGGTCGTTTACCGCGGACAGGCCGAGATCGCCTTGCTCTCTGCCGGCGGCCAGCCCCAGCGCTCGCAGGTCATCAACGAACGCGAGGCGTGGCGCATCGATCCCGGCGCCGGACGGATGCAGAGCGTCGTCGCCCGCGAACAACTCCCGGCCCCCAGCCTGAATCTCCCGGCCCTGCGGCTCGCCGACGACTATGCGGCGCAGATCCGGAGCGCGGGGCCCCGCCATTATTGGCGCGGACCCTCGCTGCCGGAAGGTGTCGTGGCCGATGCCGGCGCGCAGCCGATGCCGCTCCGCGCCGAGGGCGGTGTCGGCGGCGAACCCGACGGCAGTTTCTCGTTTCGCGCGGAAAACGGCGCGCAGTATCTGGTCGCGCACGGGACGTGGACGCCGCCGGCCGACGGTTTCGCGATCGAGCTCTGGTTCGTCAGCGAGGCGTTTCGCAGCAGCATCTTGGCGATCCTGCCCACGCCGTCCTCGCCGGCCGATCTCGGTCTGCTTGAACTCACGCACCGCCACCGCACGCGGCCGGTCCGGCCCGGCGAAGTGCGCTTTCTCTATCGCTGGCCGCCGGGCGGCACCGCCGGAATGAACGTCTTCAGCTCGGACACCTACTCGCCGCACCGCTGGCACCACCTCGTCGCGCAGCGCCGGGGCACCCAACTCGAACTCTACCTCGACGGACATCTCGCCGGCACGACCGCGCTCGCGCCGAGCGAGCCGACGACCGCGATTCGCCCGCTTTTCGGCCGGCGCCGCGATCGTGCCATCGACTACGATCCCCGCCAGTTCGAGGGCCGCTTGGCGGAGATTGCGCTCTACGACCGCGCGCTCTCAC
>JBILLY010000765.1:0-3129 GCA_044375835.1 Opitutaceae bacterium | reverse complement strand
CGCTTCGGCATGATTTTTTTCGATACGACCAAGTCCGGCCCGTCGCGCCACCGCTCCGGCCTCAACCGCGTCAGCGCCCGCCTGCGCGACGAACTCGGCGCCCGCGCCGCCGCCGTCGCCTGGGACCCCGCCCGCCGCGACTTCGCCCGCCCCGGCCCCCACCCGCTGCGCGCGACCGATTGGTTTCTCACCGCCGAACTCTTCTCCGAGGAGGAGCGCCCCGGCTGGACCGAGTTTCTCGACCGCCGTCGCTGCCGCCTCGCCGCGATCTTCCACGACGCCATCCCGCTCAAGCACCCCCACATCACCTGGCCCCAAAGCGTCGCCCGCCACCCCGCCTACCTGAAACTGCTCGCCCGCTTCGACCGCGTCTGGGCCGTCTCCCACGCCAGCCGCGACGAACTGCTCGGCTTCTGGCGCTGGGCCGGCGTCGACCAAACACCCCCGGTCGAGGTCCTCGCCCTCGGCGCCGACGCCCACCGTGAGCCGCGCAACACCGCGCCCGCCCCCGCCGTCACCCCGCCCCGCCTGCTCTGCCTCGGCATCGTCGAGCCGCGCAAGAACCAGCTCTTCCTCCTCGAGGTCTGCGAAGCCCTCTGGCGCGAGGGACTCGCCTTCGAACTCCACGTCGTCGGCCGCGTCAACCCCCACTTCGGCGCCCCCGTCGTCGCCCGCCTCGACGCCCTCCGCCGCACCCGCGGCGCCGCCCTGCGCTTTCACGAGGCCGCGTCCGACGCCGTCGTCGCCGAACTCTTCGCCACCGCCCGCGCCACCGCGTTTCCCACGCTCGCCGAAGGCTGCGGCCTGCCGCTCCTCGAGTCCCTCTGGCGCGGCGTCCCCTGCGTCTGCTCCGATCTCCCCGTCCTCCGCGAAAACACCGCCGGTGGCGGCTGCCTCCCCGTCCCGCTCAACGATCCCGCCGCTTGGCGCGCGGCCCTGCGTCAGCTCCTCGTCGACGACGCCCTCCACGACCGCCTCTGCCACGAAGCCGTCGCGCGCCCGCTGCCCACCTGGGCGGAAGCCGCCCGCGCGCTCGCGGCCGGCCTCACTGCGTCTTCGCCGGCGTGACCGCCGCCGCCGCGTCCTTCGCGGCCTCGGACTTCGCGTCGCCCGCCGCCGGTGCCGTCACCGTCGCGCCGCCTTCGAGCGTCTTGATCGCCGTCGAACGCACCGCCGCGATCGCCGGCTCGTTCTGCGGCACCTCGCGCTTCGTCTCGAATTTCGTGTCCTGGCCCAGATTGTCCGCCGCCACCGCGCTGAGCAGCGGCATCGACGTCTCGATCCGGCCCGCGATCCCGAGCACCGCCACGCGCACGTCCCAGATCTCGCCGCCCGTCGCCCGCTCCAGCGATTTGCCCGGATTGGTCCGCGCCGACATCTGCAAAAACGTCTCCCGCGCCGAGGCATCCACCCGCGGCGTCGTGTCGACGCCGTAGCTCAATTCGATGTAGAGGTCCGGCGGCACGTTCGGCGGCGCCTCGAACATCCCCTTCTGCCCCAGCGCCGCGTCCACGCAGGCCTTGATCACCTCGACGCGCGCCGGCGTGCCGGCGACCACGGCTTTTTTCGCCACGAGCTTGTAGGAAACTCCCGACGGGTTGAACGCCTGTCCCTTCGCCGCGATCGCGTCGACGAGCACGCGGTGTTTCGGCACGAAGATGTTGCCGCACCCGGAGAGAAAACCCGCCGCCGCCGCTGCCGCCAGCAGGACCGCGATCCGCAGACTCGGACGGAGTATGTTCATCGGAGAAGCCACCGTGGTTGTAAGCACCCGCGCGGGTTTCGCAACCCGACCGCCGTAACTCGCCTGTTACCGGTTCGCATCGGCCGCGACGGCGCTCAGTCCATTTTCACCCGCGCGCGGTAAAACGCGTCGCAGCGCGCGTAGATCTCCTTGGCCGAACTCTGCGCCATCGCCTCCGCCGCCAGCGCCCGCGCATCCGCCATCGTCATCGAGCGGATCAGGTATTTCACCGAGGGCAGCCACGCCGGCGACATGCTCAGGCCGTCCACGCCGAGACCGAGCAACAGCGGCGCGTAGACCGGGTCGCCCGCAACCTCGCCGCACACGCTCACGTGCAATTTCCGTTTGTGCGCCTCGTCCACCACCTGCCGGATCATCCGCAGCACCGCCGGATGCGTCGGCTCGTAGAGGTGCGCGATCCGGTCGTTGCCGCGGTCGATCGCCAGCATGTATTGGATCAGGTCGTTCGTCCCGATGCTGAAAAACGCGCACTGCTGCGCCAGCAGGTCCGCCGTCGCCGCCGCACTCGGGATCTCGATCATCGTCCCGACTTCCATCGTGTCGTCGAAAGGCACACCGCGCTCCCGCAGCTCGCGCTGGCACTCCGCCAGCACCGCGTTGGCCCGCGTCAGCTCCTCCACGCCGCTGATCATCGGATACATCAGCCGCACTTTGCCGTAGGCGCTCGCCATCAGAATCGCCCGCAGCTGGTCCTTGAAGATCTCCACGTTGTCCAGGCACCAGCGGATCGCCCGGAAACCCATGAAGGGATTGTTCTCCTTCGGAAACAGATCCGTCTTCCCCGTCATCGGCTTGTCCCCGCCCAGATCCAGCGTGCGGATGATCACCGGCTGCGGCGCCATCGCCGCCACCACCGCCTTGTAGTCCAGAAACTGCTCCTGCTCGCTCGGCACCCGCGCCGTGTGGAGAAAAAGAAATTCCGTCCGGTAGAGCCCCACGCCGTCCGCGAAATAATTCTTCGCCTGCACCACCTCGTCCGCCTTCTCGATGTTCGCCAACAGCGACACCGACACTCCGTCCAGCGTGACCGCCGGCAGCCGGTTCACCTCCAGCAACCGCGCCTCGAACGACTTCTTCCGCTCCTGGATCTTCCCGTAGCGGAACAACGTGCTCTCCGACGGATTCAGGATCACCGTGCCGTCGTAACCGTCGACGATCGCCCAGTCCCCGTGCTTCACCCGCTTGGTCAGATTCCTCACGCCGACCACGGAGGGGATCTTCATCGACCGCGCCACGATCACCGCGTGACTCGTCTTGCTGCCCGAATCCATCACCAGCGCCAGCGCCGCCGACCGGTCCAGCGAAGCCGATTCCGACGGCGAGATGTCGCTCGTCACCACGATGCGCTGGTCCGCCAGCCGCTT
>JBILLY010000764.1:0-3131 GCA_044375835.1 Opitutaceae bacterium | reverse complement strand
GGAGCGGCGAAACGGCCTCTTCGCTCGCGTGGAGAATTTCAATTGGGAGGAGTTCGACGGAGGTGCAAAACCCGCACCGAAGAAGGGTGTAAGCGAACTGCACCTGCGCGAAGTGTTCGAGAACGGTTCGGCCTGGTTGAAGGTAAAGGTCGCCGTCGAGAAAGTGATGGGCGTGGCCGGGGTTGGCCGAACCGCGGCATATGAGGCCCTCCGACCCGAGGGCGAGTTTGGCCGCATCGTCTGCAAGCGCGAAGACGGCACGGTGGGGATTCTGACCTTTGGGAAGAGTGACGATGAATAGGCTGGGAGTGCGGCGCGGCGGGGGACGGACGGAAACTCAGGCGGCCGAATTCCCGAAGACTTTTGGGGCGGCATGACGCTTCGGCGATGAGTCTCGTTGGCTGGTGCGACTCGCTGGAGTTAGACCGCAGAAGAAAAGGACAGAGAACCGCTCGTGTTCCGGCGATCTCAGGTCAGTTGGAGCGTGACGGAAGTGCGGTGTCGCGCACTATCGCGGCTACCGTCGACTGCGGGAGAGGCATCGGTTGCCCCGCCGATCGACGCCGAGTTTCTGCTTGGTGCCGGGGCCGGTCTCGATGCCAGAGGGGCCGGCTCCGGCAGGGCTCAGCGTAGGATTTCACCGGTTCACTCGGGCACCGAGATGACCAAAAAACGCGCTGGGAATCCGGTCTGCATGGCTGCGCCGATGGTCGGCGATGGACGGCGTTTTCGGCGTTTCTGTTCTCACAAACGCCCGAATTTGTTCTCACTTTCGGCGGCAGGTTTAGAAAGAAAAACCCCGATGCATCTGACGCATCGGGGTTTCTGTCGAAATGGAGCGGGCGAAGAGACTCGAACTCTCGACGTCCACCTTGGCAAGGTGGTGCTCTACCAACTGAGCTACGCCCGCAGAAGAAAGTTAGGACGGTGAGAAGTAGGGTAGCCGCGGCTTCCGTCAATAGCTTTTCCAAGGAATTTTTCAGGTGCGCCTGTGGATGGTGCCGCGGGTTGCGTTCGTTCCGCGCTGTCGGTGGGTCTGATGCGCGACACGGCGAGCGTGAACTCTCGGCGGCCTCGCGTTTCTGCGCTGTATTTCTCCCGATTTCCCGCCACCGTCGGCGCGCAATCACCGCCCTTCGTCCACCCCTGACCCTCACCATGAAATTGTTCCGCCTCCTCGTTGTCCTTTGCGCAGCCTCCGCCGTCGGCCTCACCGGGCTGGTCGCGCAGGAGAAAAAAGAGAAAGCCAAGAAGGCCCGTCCCAGCCCGCCGTCGACGGTCGTCGCCACGATCGACGGCAATGATGTCAGCATCGCCTACAGTCGGCCGTCCGTGAAAGACCCGCGTAGCGGCGAAGTCCGCAAGATCTGGGGCGGCCTGGTGCCGTGGGGCAAGGTCTGGCGCACCGGGGCCAACGAGGCCACGATCCTGACGATCGCGAAGCCGATCAAGATCGGCGGCTTCGACCTCGCGGCCGGCAAATACTCCCTGTTCACCGTGCCGTCGGAGAACGGCGTTTCCCAACTGATCATCAACAAGCGCACCGGGCAGTGGGGCATTCCCTACAACGAGGCGACGGAGAAAGAGAACGAGCTCGCCCGCCTCAATCTCAAGCGGGCCGCGATCATGCCCACGGTCGACGTCTTCACGATCACCGTCGACAAGGCCCCGACGGGCGGCGGCGTGATCAAGTTGGCTTGGGAGGGTATCGAGTTCTCGGTCGGCTTCACCAACAAGTGACCGCGGGTCGGGGGCGCCGACCCGATCGGCGCCGATTCCGATTCCTGAATTTCAAACCGCGCCGGACTCAGGCGCGGTTTTTTTGCGCGGTCCACGCCCGCGCCCGGGCCGGACACGCGGTTTGCGCGCCGCACGTCGGCGGCGGGGGAGGGCGCGGGGCGGTTACTCCGGGAACCCGGCCGACGAGAGTCCGGGGAAGATCTTCAGCGCGTTCTTGTAGTAGACCTTTTTCAGGACGTCGTCGGGCAAATCGAAGCCGTAGAGTTTCCAGATACCGTGGTATTTGCGGATCGGGTCGAAGTAGTCGTCGTCGGTCTCGAAGAGGCGGAAGTAGACGTAGTATTCCGGCACGCTGTAGAGGTCTTTGCCGAAGAGGACGCGGTCCTGGTATTTGATGAAAAAGCGCCGCGCCGCGCGGGGTTGGCGGCCCAGCTCGCTCGTGATCGCGCCGACCTCGGCGTAGACGTTGGGCAACCGGTCGAAGAGGGCGCCGAGGCGCTCGAGGTCGTGGCCCAGCCAGCCGAGGTGCGCGTTGACGAAGGTGGTCTTGGGATGGCGGGCAAAGAGATTGTGCTGCTCCTCGATCAACTGCTCCCACGTGAAATTGGTTTGCTGCGATTGGTTGCGGGTGGCGCGCAGTTTCAGCTCCAGCCAGCGTTCGTTATGTTTGTCCATCGGCTGGAACAGGCCCCACGGGTCGGCGGTGTGGATGAGCACCGGGATTTTGTGTTTGGCGCACATCTCCCAGACGGGATCGAAGCGCGGGTCGTCGACTTTCACGCGGCCCTTGCTGTCGCTGAGCATCATGCCGAGGTGCTTCCAGACCTTGAGTCCGACGGCGCCGGCGTTGATGTCGGTCTCCAACTGGGCGGCGACGCGGGCGCCGTAGCCGGGGTCCTCGAGGTTGTTGTAGTCGATGTTGGTCATCACCGCGAAGCGCGCGGCGTCGTGGCCTTTCATCGCGGCGACGGTGTTGGCGAGCCACTTGCCCTGGCCGCCGCTCACCGGCGAATTGATCAGAATCCGCATGTTGAGGCCGTCCATGTCCTCGATGAGTTTCTTCAGCTTGTCCGGCGTGACGTCGCGCTGGTGGTTGTGGACGTCGATGAACGGAAACTTCGCGCGCGTCAGCGTGTGTTCCGGCACGCGGAGGGTGGACTTGGGTTCGTAGTCTTCGATCGAGATCGACTGGGCCGCGGCGGAGGCGACGGCGACGAGAGCAACGGCGAGCAGCGGAAGGGAGCGCGAGGACATGGGTCGGAGGGGAGGGGACGTCGGTCGGGAATGGTCGGTCGGGCCCGACGTGTCGAACCGCGAAACGTGACGCGCCGACCGCGGGCCGACCGTCCGATTTCGCGGCGGACGAGTTCTGGGTTGAATTCCCGGTTCCT
>JBILLY010000762.1:0-3135 GCA_044375835.1 Opitutaceae bacterium | reverse complement strand
ATCCCCCTGCCGACCGACCACTCCTCCCTCAGCGCCTCATCACCGCAGCGCCTCAGCGCTTCTCCAGCTCCGCCAGCTGCGGCAGCAACCGGTCCTTCTGCCCCTGCAGCTTCGGCTCGTCCACCGTCAGCAGCAGCGCCCGCGCATGCGCCGGCTTTTTCATTTTGATGAGGATGTTTGCCGCGTGCAGCCGCATCGTCTGCCGCTCGATCGCCGTCGGCGCCTTCTCTTCCAGCGCGCTCCACGCCTTCACCGCGGCGTCCCAGTCGGGTTTCTCCAGATCGTAGAACGACTCCGCGAACCGATACGCGAACTCGAACCGCTCCGGCGCCAGCTCCGCCGCCCGGCGAAACGCATCGTGCATCGCCCCGTCGAGCGACGCCCGCGTCCATTCTCCCGTTTTCAGAAAATCCTCGCGCGCCTCCGCCAACAGCGTGCCGAGCTGGTAGTGGTAGAGCGGCTCCTTCGGCTCGAGCTTGATCGCCGCCAGAAAATACGGCGCCGCCTGCAGCGGCTTCCCGTCCTCCGCCAGCAGATTGCCGAGCTGGTTCTTCACGAGCGGGATGTCGGCATCGAGCTGGTTCGCCTTCAGCAGCATCGCCGTCGCCTCCTTCTTCATGTCGATCTTGCTCAGCAGATACCCGTAGGCCGCGTAGCCCGCCACGTAGCCCGGGTTGTTCCGCAGCAGCAGCTCATACTCGTGCGTGATCGACTGCATCTGCTGCTTGAAGCTGCCCATGTCCAGGTTCTCGCCCTGCTTCGCCGCCTCCGCGAAAAGATCCTTCTGCCGCTCCACGATCCGCCGCAGCGTGCGGTCCGCCAGCGTCTCCGCGTCGATCGGCGTCGCCGCCTTGGCCTCCGCCGGAGCCGCGGCCTTCGTCGCGTCCGCCGCGCCGATGCGCTCCGCCATTCCGGCCGTCGCCAGCACCGCCGCCGCCATCCGCTGCATGATCCGTGTCATCCGTGTGATCCGTGGTTAGAAATTTTCGGGAAGCCCTGCGACACCCTCACCCGCCCAAAGTGCCCGCGTAAACATTCATCCGCGGCCCGCGCAAAAACCCGACCAGCGTCTGCCCGCTCGCCCGCGCCAGCTCCACCGCCGCCGTGCTTGGCGCCGAGATCGCCGCCACACACGGGATGCCCGCCGCGAGCGCCTTCTGCACCAGCTCGAACGACACCCGCCCGCTCACCAGCAAGATCCGCCCCGCCAGCGGCAACCGCCCGGCCAGAAACGCGTGGCCCACCACCTTGTCGAGGGCGTTGTGCCGCCCCACGTCCTCGCGCACCACCTCCAGTTCGCCGTCCGCCGAGAACAGCGCGCTCGCGTGCAGCCCCCCGCTCGCCGCAAACCCCGCCTGCACCGCCCGCAGCCGCTCCGGCAACGCCACCAACACCTCCCGCCGCGGCGCCAACCCCGCCGCCAACGGCGCCACCTGCGCCCGCACCGCCGCGATCGTCGCCTTGCTGCAAATCCCGCAGCTTGACGACGTGAACACATGCCGCGTCAGCCGCGCCTCATCCAGCCGCACCCCCGGCGCCAGCACCGCATCCAGCACATTCTCCCACCTCCCCTCCCGCTCTCCCTCCGCTTCTCCTCTCCCCACCTCCCCCTCTCTCCCTCTCTCCTTCTCTCCTTCTCTCCGTCTCTCCTTCTCTCCGTCTCTCCTTCTCTCCGTCTCTCCGCCTCCGCCTCCGCCACCCTGCCCGCGCCGCACTTGCGCGCACGGCACCAGATCGAGCAGATCGTCGCGCCCGCGCACGATCCCTTCCGTCACCAAAAAACCCGCCGCCAGTTCCCGGTCGTGCCCCGGCGTGCGCATCACCACCGCCACGCTCCGCCCGCCCACCCGCAGCTCCAACGGCTCCTCCACCGCCACCGCGTCGTCGCCCGCCGCCACCTCCGCCGCCTCGCCGCCCACGCGCCGCACCGCCATCTGCCGCACCGCCGCTCGCTCCGGGAAAAACGTCATCGCCCCAACGAAGTCGTTTCGCGCTCGCCCCGCCACGCATTTCCTCCACACGTGTTCGCATGAACACGTCGTCCGCCCCCGCCTTCGACCCCGATGCCCCCATCCCCGGCCGCGGCGCCGCCGTCAATCCCCCCAACCGCTTCGAGCGCCTCCACCTCGCCCGCGACCCCGCCGTCGACGACGCCCCCTTCGACGAGCGCCCCCACCCGCGCACGCTGTTCTACGAGGACGCCAGCGAGTCCATCCTCTCGCGCAACGACAGCCCCGACGTCCCCTTCACCTACGGCGTCAACCCCTACCGCGGCTGCGAACACGGCTGCGCCTACTGCTTCGCCCGCCCCTTCCACGAATTCCTCGGCTGGAGCAGCGGCCTCGATTTCGAGACCAAGATCCTCGTCAAGCTCCGCGCCCCCCGCCTCCTCCGCGACGCCCTCCTCGCCAAGAAATGGCAGCCCGAGCCCATCACCTTCAGCGGCGCCACCGACTGCTACCAACCCGCCGAACGCCGCTTCCGCCTCACCCGCCAGTGCCTCGAGGTCTGCGCCGAGTTCCGCCAACCCATCTCGATCGTCACCAAAAACGCTCTCGTCACGCGCGACATCGACGTCCTCGCCCGCCTCGCCGCCGACAGCGCCGCCGTCGTCTACGTTTCCATCACGTCCCTCGACTCCGAACTCGCCGGCAAACTCGAGCCCCGCGCCTCCCGCCCGCTCCACCGCCTCCGCGCCATCCGCGAACTCACCGCCGCCGGCATCCCTGTGGGCGTCATGGTCGCCCCCGTCATCCCCGGCCTCAACGACCACGAGGTCCCCGCCCTCCTCGAAGCCGCCGCCGCCGCCGGCGCCACCCACGCCGGCTACCTCGTCATGCGCCTCCCGCACGCCGTGAAGGACGTCTTCCTCCGCTGGCTCGACGACCACGCCCCCTCGAAAAAAGAACGCGTCCTCGCCCGCGTGCGCGAACTCCGCGGCGGCCAGCTCAACGTCAGCACCTGGGGCGAGCGCATGCGCGGCGACGGCGTCTTCGCCGATCAACTCGCCGATCTCTTCGCCGTCAGCGCCCGCCGCCAAGGCCTCAACCGCGACCGCGTCGTCCTCTCATCCGCCGCCTTCCGCCGCCCCGGCGAACAGCTCCGCCTCGACCTCCTCGGCTGACCCTTCCCGCC
>JBILLY010000763.1:0-3135 GCA_044375835.1 Opitutaceae bacterium | reverse complement strand
GTGCGCTCCGCGCACGGCGGCCCGCCAGACTGTCGAACCCGCCGCGCGCGGCGCGCACGGCCCGCCGGAAACTCCGGGCGAAGAAGAGTCTCATCGGAATCGGTGACCGAGGTTGAGCCGACTCGTTTACTCCTGGCCGGTGCCGTTCGCCGCCGGCACGGCCGGGCGCGCCATCACCGTCGAGCCGGAGCGCAGGAGCTTTTCGACCGCGGCGAGACGGTCGCGGAGCTCGGCGTTTTCCGTGCGAAGGGCAGCGACCGCGGCATCGTGGTCGCGCTTGAGCTGCTGCGTGGCGGAGACGTTGAGCATCGCGATGGCTTCGTAGTCGACCGAGCGGAAATCCGGCACTTCGCGGCCGTAGACAAAGACCTCCGCGCCGGTTGGAACAAAGGCGGTGCGGAAGCGCCGGGCTTCGACTTCGAGCACCTCGTGGACCGCCGCGGTGCCATCGGCGACCAGCCGCACCCGCTCCCCGACGCGCAGGTCGGTCGGCAGATCGATCCAGCCGTCGGCGGCGATACCGGCGCGCCGGTAGATGTCCGGCACCACGCCGGTGCCGCGCGTGACCGCCTGCGGGAAGACCGCCTCCACCTGCTGGGCGATCACCTTTTTCTGGGGCCGACCGCCGTGCGAGAGGCGGTCGCGGTAGGTGTAGTCCGTGATCTCGATGCGGCCGAGCAGCGCGAGGTCGGACTCGCCGGAGGAGCGCCCGACGACCGCCTTGATGCGCGCATCGGAGTTCACAAAAAACTTTCGCGCGACGATGGCCTGCTCGACGAGGATGCCGACGGCTTCATTGGTGGTCGACAGGTTCTGGGCGTCGCCCCAGCCCGTGATGTTGCCCTCGGCCTCCCGGTTGAACACGTGGTTCGGGCCGCCCATGACATGCAGCGGCACCGAGGGTGAGGTCGTGCCGATGCCGACACGGCCCGCCGAGGAGATGCTGACGAGTTCCGCGGGAGCGGTCGTGGCGCCGGCCGCGCGGCCGTGGAAGCCGAAGAGATTGTTGCCGGAAGCGGAATTCACCCGGAGAAAACCGCCTTGGTCGGCCGAGGCGTAGGATCCGCCGAAGCGGTTGGAGCTCGAATCGTTGACCCCGAAATTCACGGTCGCGCCGTTGCCCTCGGCACTGAGGCCGGCTTGGCGCGAGCGGGTGCCGCCGTTGGTCACGCTGATCACGCCGTTGGAGTTCACGCCGTTGGCGTTCACGCTGCCATTTACGTCGAGCTTGGCGGCGGGCGCGTTCTGGCCGTAGCCGATGCCGACGTTGCCGGTTGTCTCCTGGAGAAAGACTCCGTCCTGCACCTGATAGGTGCTGATCACGACGCCCTTGGTCACGACGGCGCGGATGGAGTGGTTCGAATCGAGGAAATACGCGGCGCCGGCCGTGGTGATATTGCCGCTGAGGTTCAGGTTGGCGGCGGACGCGGCCCCCGAGACGGAAAGCGACGCGACCGAGGCCGACCCGCTGGCCGTGACGTTGGCCAGCGTGGCGGTGCCGGTCACGGTCGCGTTGCCGTTGACGGTGAGGCCCGTCGCGACGGCGGTGCCGGCGACATCGAGCCGGGCGGTGGGCGAGGCGGTGCCGACCCCAAGAAACCCGGAGGAATTGAGGCGCATCCGCTCCGTGATGCTGTTGGCGCTGTCCACTTCGCCGAAGATGAGGCCGCCGGCGCCGGTGCCCCTCTGGTTGAGCAGGTAGGTGGCCCGGGTGGAATTGTCCTTGTCCCACTCGAGGTAGGCGCCGGGGGCCGAGTGGGTCGCGGTGCCGAAATTCGTGGTGATGGCGCCGGTCGCCGTCACGGAACCGGCGGTGAGCGCGCCGGTCGCGCGCAGCGTGCCCTGGACATCGAGCTTGAAGCCCGGGGCGGTGGTGCCGATGCCGACATTGCCGGAGCTGTCGATGCGCAGGCGCTCGGAGCTGTTGGTGCGGAGCGCGACGACGCCGTCGGCCGGAGAAACCAGGCCGCCGTCGGCATCGCCGCCGGTGCCGAAGCTGAAACCATCGGCGGCGGATGCGCGCACGCCGCCGACCACGTCGAGCTTGGTGCCGGGCGTCGCGGTGCCGACGCCGACGTTGCCGTTGTCGAGCGCAGTGATCGTGTTCACGCCGTTGGCGCCGAGGGACTCGGCGAACTTGGCGCGCAGGGCGAACGGCGTGCTCACGAGCTGCTGGCGCGGCGAGACCTCGGTATCGGCCGCGGTGGTCCCGTCGTCCACCGTGACGCCGAGGAAGCGGGACGAGCCGTTGAAGACGCCGGCGGAGCCGAGCGTGAGCGTGGGCGGACCCTTGCTGGTTTCCCCGGTGACCCTCGGAGATCGTGACCACCTGCTGCTCGGAGTAGAGCAGGCTGGCGGTCGCGGCATCGGTCGCGTGGTTCCAGACGCGGAAGATGACGGTGCGGTTCACCGGCGTGCCCGCGCCGACGAAGGCGCCGGAGGAGGTGGAAACGCGCCCCTGGTAGCTGATCAGGTTGGGCACGACGGAGGTCTGCGCCGACAGGACCGGCAGCGTGAACACAGCGCCGATCACAAGGACCGCGGGCAGAAGCACACGGACACGCCGGACGACGGCGGTCGCGAGCGGATGGACGAGCTGACGGGGGAAGCGCGTGACGATACTCATGAGGGAGGAAGAGGCCGAACACCGGACGGAGAGTCGGCGGCTCGCCGGCACACACCGAAATCGTGCATGGCCGAAGGCACCGCCGGGGAAGGAGAACGACTGACCGGAGCACCGCCCCGAACCGGAAATCCGGATACAACCGGATGGCCGGTGCGGAGGGACGCCCGCGGACGACTCTCTTCGGGCCGACGCGCCCCGGGAGGCAAAGGCCCGGGGGCAAACGGCGGGGATTTGGGGCGAGCGGCGGGAACCCGCCGCTCTCGCCGCTACCCGGCCGTCCGCTGCTGCAACCGATACTCGGCGAGGCCGGCCCGGAGGGCGGGCCATAGGCGGCGACTCGCCACGACGGGGTCGCGCACCCCGTCGAGGTGCAGTTCGGCGCCTTCGTCGGGCCGCGCAACCACCCGCACGACGGCGGCGAGATTGACGAGCGCCTGGCGGTGCGCCCGCACCACCGCGGTGCCGGCGAGCGTCGATTCCCAGTCCGCGAGCGGACGCCGGACCAGCAG
>JBILLY010000760.1:0-3139 GCA_044375835.1 Opitutaceae bacterium | reverse complement strand
CTCGCCCTGCCTGTTTACCAAGTGTCGACCGGGCCCTTGGGCACGGGGATGGCGTCGCGCGACACGGCGGCGGGGTCGTCGGGGTCGCGCATGAAGGAGGCGACCATCGGGGCGAGGGCGAAGCGTTCGAGCAGCTCGCCGCGTTCGTCGCAGAACTGGGCGCGCCACGCGAGATACTCGGCGAGGGCGGCCTCGAAGTCGGCGCGGGACTTGATCGTGATGATGCGGGTCTTGAAGAGCTTCGAGGGGCCGAAGCGCTTGGCATACCACGGGGCGACTTTGCGGAAGAGGCGGGAGCCGTGGTCCTCGCCGTAGAACTGGCAGTAGCGCTCGTAGTGGCGGCGGAGGACGCGGATGCGCTCGGCGAAGTCCGGCTCGGGCAGGAGCGCGCCGGTGCGGAGCAGGTGCGCGGTGCGGCGGAAAATCCACGGATCGTAGAACGCGCCGCGGCCGATGCTCACGCCGGCGCAGCCGGTCTCGTCGAGCATGCGGCGGGCGGCCTCGGGGGTGGTGACGTCGCCGTTGCCGATGACGGGGATGCGTTGCACCGCGGTCACCACGGAGCGGATACCGGCGAGGTTCACGGTGCCGGCGAAGCCCTGGGCGCGGGTGCGGCCGTGCACGAAGATGGCGGCGACACCGACATCCTCGAGCACGCGGGCGAGGTCGGGGGCGGTGAGGTTGTCGTCGTCCCAGCCGAGGCGCATCTTGGCGGTGACGGGGATCTTCACCGCGGCGATCATGCCGCGCACGAGGGCGGCGGTCTTGTCGAGCTCCGTCATCATGGCGGAGCCGCCGCCGATCTTGACGACCTTCTTCACGGGGCAGCCCATGTTGATGTCGACGGATTCGGCGCCGAGCTCCTGGCACATCACGGCGGCGTCGCGCATCTCCTCGGGCACGCTGCCGAAGAGCTGGATGGCGAGCGGGCGATCCTCGGGGGCGGAGGCGACGAGCTTGAGGGCGACGGCGTTGCGCTCGAGCAACGAGCGGGCGTTGACGAGGTCGGTGGTGGCCCAGCCGAGGCCGCCGAGCTCGCGCACCGTTACCCGCATGGGCAGGTTGGTGTAGCCGGCGAGCGGCGACAGGAAGAGGTTCGACGAAAGCTCGTAGGGGCCGAGGCGCATCGGGTTTCCCGGGGGCCGGCTCAGCGGGTGCGGAGCGCGGCCGCCATGCGGCGCATGGCTTCGACGAGGGTGGCGCGGGGGCAGCCGAAGTTGAGGCGCAGGTGGGTGCCCTTGGCGGCGCCGAAGGGTTCGCCCGCGCTGAGGCCGACGCCGTGCGACTCGAAGTGGGCGAGCGGGTTGGCGAGGCCGAGAGCGGAGACGTTCATCCAGAGCAAATAGGTGGCTTCGACGGGGGCTTCGACGCGGATGCCGGGCAGATCGCGGGCGATGGTTTCGAGCAGGTAGTCGCGGTTGCCGCGCAGATACGCGAGCAGGGCCTGGCGCCAGGGCTCGCAGTCGCGGTAGGCGGCTTCGCAGGCGGTGAAGCCGAGGCAGGTGACCTCGGCGACGATGCCGGCGTTGGCGCGGAGGAAGCGGGCGCGCAGGGCGGGATCGGGGATGATGGCGAACGAGGTGCCGAGGCCCGGGACGTTGTAGGTCTTGCTCGGGGCCATGAGCGTGAGCGTGCGGGCGGCGATCTCCGGCGAGAGCACGCCGGTGGGGATGTGCGGCAGCGCCGGATCGAGGATGAGGTCGCAGTGGATCTCGTCGGAGCAGAGGACGAGGTTGTGGCGGATGCAGAACTCGCCGAGGCGCACGAGTTCCTCGCGGCGCCAGACGCGGGCGAGGGGGTTGTGCGGGTTGCAAAGGTAGAAGAGCTTGGTGCGCGGGGTGACGGCGCGCTCGAGGGCGTCCCAGTCGATGGTCCAGCGGCCGTCGGCGAGCACGAAGGGGACGGTGACGGAGGCGCGGGCGCCGTTCTTGGGCGCGGACATGAACGGCGGGTAGACGGGCGTGAGCGTGAGAACTTCCTCGTCGGGCTCAGCGAAGGCCTGGGCGACGACGTTGAGGCCGACGACGAGGCCGGGGAGCCAGACGATCCAGGACGGATCGATCGTCCAGCCGTAGTTGCGCTGCATGGCGTCGACGACGGCATCGACGGTGGACTTCACGGGCCGGGCGTAGCCGAAGATGCCATGGTCGACGCGGGCGTGGAGGGCCTCGACGATGGCGGGGGCGGACTTGAAATCCATGTCGGCGACCCAGAGGGGCAGCACGTCGCGGCCGGCGTATTTCTGCCACTTTTGGGAATCGGTGCCGAGGCGCCGGGGCACGGTATCGAAGTCGAAGGAGCTCATGCGAAGCGGGGGATCGTCGCGATTCGGCGGCGGGGCGCGACGATTTTTCCCGGGTGAGACGGCACAGCGCGCGACGGTTTTGCGCAGCGCAGCGCGGTGAGGGCGCGACAAATGGCGATGGCGGCGCGAGTTGGTGCGTTTCGAGGCGTGGTCCGCCGTATGCGATAGGAGCGGCACCAACACCGGCCAACCGGCCGAAAAACCAAACGATCCCAATCGATCCAAAAACAACTCCCACCATGAGACTCGTCCGCTACACCTATCCTTCGTTCCGCACGCTGAGCCCGTCGTATGGCGTGTTCCAGCGCTCGCCGTGGTCCGGTCTCGAATCCGAGATCGACCGCCTCTTCGACACCGCGCTCGGCAGCTTCGCCGCGCCCACCGCCACGCGCTTCGCCGTGGACCTCTATGAGGACAAGGCCAACACCTACGTCCGCGCCGAGCTCCCCGGTTTGAACCGCGAGGACATCGCCGTGGAAGTGACCGACGGCTACCTGACCCTCGCGGCGACGCGCAAAACGCCCGCCGCCGACGGCAAGGGCGAGGAAAGCGCCTCGTTCAGCCGGGCGGTGAGCCTCGGCGACGAGGTGCAGGCCGACAAAGTCAGCGCGACCTACGAAGACGGCGTGCTGACGGTTACGCTGCCGAAGCGTGAATCCGCGCAACCGAAGAAGATCGCCGTCGCGGTGAAGTGACGGTCGTTCGCGGTGCGAACGGCAAATCCCAAAGCGCAAAGATCCAAAAACCAAAAACCACCGGCTCCGTGACGGGGCCGAAAAAAATCAACTCCACTCCTCCCATGTCTCTCCTCAACACCCTCATTCCCTCGCTCTC
>JBILLY010000759.1:0-3140 GCA_044375835.1 Opitutaceae bacterium | reverse complement strand
GAGAGGACCACCTTGTGCTCGGGGAAAAAGATTCCTGATCGGCCGGCCGCCCCGGTGCGGAAGAGGATGCTGCGCGCGCCCGCGCGCATCGGCATTGCGGTGCGGCGATGGGGCGCGGGCGTGGCGGCGCTGCTGCTGACGGCGGTCGCGGGGATGGCGGCGCCCGTGCGGATCGTCGGCTCGGATTTGCCCGGATTGGAGTTTTCGAAGGCCCTCTACGGCTTCGCGGGCCGGCAGGGAATCCAGCTGGCGCTGGCCTTCGACGGCACGAAGGCGGGAGTGACGGAGTTGCAGGCGGGCCGGGCTTCGGCGGCGCTGCTCGTGGCGGCGCCGGATCTCCGGCGGCCGTCGGCGGAGCACGACGTCCTGCGGCTCGGGAGCTTCACGGTCTTCGTGTGGGCGGGACCGGAGTGTCCGCTGGAGACCATTTCGTTCGAGCAGCTGGTGACGATCTTCGGCGCGCGCGAAAGCGCGGCGGTCCTGCGCTGGCGCGATCTGGGCCGCACCGGCGACGGCAGCGAGGCGGCGATCACGGCGCTCGTGCCGTCGGTCGGCGTCGGCCTGACGACGGAGTTTTTCCGGCATGCGGTGCTGGGCGACGGCGCGTTGCGCAAAACCGTCGAACGCGTGGAGAGCACCGCGGAGATCCGGCGCGAACTCGCGCGTGCTCCGGCCGGCGTGGCCTTGGCCGGAGTCGCGCCGGAGGCGGGCAGGGGCGTGCGTGTGCTCCCGGTCAGCGCGGGCAAGGGCCTGCCGGCGGTGGCGCCGACGCCCGAGGCGGTGCGCGCGGGCCGGTATGCGCTGCAAGTGCCGCTGGAACTCGTCGTGCGCCGCGGGGCGGCGGCGGAGGTGCGGACGATGTTGCGCTTTGTGTGCTCGGAGGAGGCGGCGGCGTTGCTGGAGCGCGCCGAGGTGGTCCCGGTCCCGGCGGACGAACGGAGACGCAACGAGGCGGCGCTGGCGGACCGGTAGGCGGGTGGTCGTCGCGCGGGGACGGCCGCGGTGCGGCGAGCGGAAACGTCCGACGGACGAATTGCCGGGCTAGGCGGTTTCCCAGCGGCGCAGCACGAGCGCGACGTTGCTGCCGCCGAAGCCGGAACTGTTGCTCAAGATCGTCCGGAGGTGCGGGGCGGCGACGGTGGCGCGGGGCAGGTTGAGCGCGGCCAACTCGGGCTCGACGTTTTGCAGGTGGGCTTGGCCCGGGATGAAACCGTCCGCCAACGCGACGGTGCAGATCGCGGCTTCGAGCGCGGCCGACATCGAGAGCGGGTGGCCGGTGAGGGCCTTGGTGCTGCTGACGGGCGGGCCGCGTTCGCCGAAGAGGCGGAGGAGGGCGCGGCCCTCGGCGAGATCGCCGACGGGGGTGGAGGTGGCGTGGGCGTTGACGTAATCGACGTCCGCGGGGACGACGCCGGCGGCGGCGAGGGCGCGGCGCATGGCGACTTCGAGGCCGCGGCCGTCGGGCTCGCTCTGGGCGATGCTGTGGCCGTCGGCGGACTGGCCCCAGCCGAGGAACTCGGCGAGCGGGGTCGCGCCGCGGGCGCGCGCGGCGGCTTCACTCTCGAGCACGAGCGCGGCGGCGCCGCCGGCGCCGACAAAGCCGTCGCGCGCGGCGTCGAAGGGTCGCGAGGCGAGCGCGGGGTCGCGTTGGCGGGAAAGCGCCCGCAGGCCGGAGAACGGGAGCAGCGACTCCCAGAAAGGCTCTTCGGCGCCGACGACGAGCATGCGTTCCTGCCGGCCGAGCGCGATCTCGTCGCGGGCGTAGCCGAGGGCGTGGCCGCTGGCGGCGCAGGCGGAGGAGAAACCCGTCACCGCGCCGCGGATACCGTAGTGGGCGGCGAGGTTGAAATTGAGGGTGCCCGCGATGGAGCGGACGACGCCCCAGGGGTGGACGCGTTGGCCCTGGCTGGCTTGGGCTTCGTTGACGTGATGGGTGAGAAAACGCGGCGAGCCGGCGGACGCGCAGAAGAGGCCGGTGGCGTCGGAGGCGACCTCCGTGCGGGTGAGCCCGGCGGCGACGATGGCCTGCTCGAGGGCGCAGAAGGCGTAGACGCCGTGGGCGGGCAGGGCGCGGAGCGTCTCGCGCGGGAGCGAGTAGCCCGCGGGCCAGCGCCAGAGCGCGGGATTGACGCCGGCGAGTTCGAAGTCCGGCACGTCGCCGGCGACGTAGGTGACTTCGGAAAACCACGACACGGGGGCGAGGCCGTGGCGGAGGGTGCGGAGGCTGGCGGTCACGGCGGCGCGGTCGAGGCCGATGGGCGTGATGAACCCGAGGCCGGTGATGACAACGCGCCGCGACATGGGCGATCAGGCGGGGAGAGCGGCGACTTTGGCGCGCACGAGGGCGCGCAGATCGCCGAGGTGGCGCAGGCCGCGGAGTTCTTCGTCGGAGATTTTGGTTTCGAACAGCCCCTCGAGGAGAAATCCCATTTCGACGGTGGCGAGGGAATCGAGGCCGACCTGTTGCACCAAGTCGGCGGTATCCGGCAGCTCGCCGATGGGCGGGCGGGCGGGGGACGGAGGTAAGTGGTGCGCGAGGACGGCGTGGAGAAGGCGGTCGGAGGCGGCGGCATCGCGGGTGCGCCAGACGGATTCGGCCGCGGCGAGGGCTTCGGCCGGGTAGCCGGCGAGTTGGGCGAGGACTCGCTGCAGGCGGGGATCCGGGGCGGCGGGCGTCATGGAGAGCGGGGCGTCGTGTTTGCTTCCGGCTGCGCGGCGTGTCGAGGGCGGAAGTAGCGGGTGACGGGGTCGCGCACGGCATCGGGGCCGAGGTAGCGGTAGTGGTGGACAAGCAGGCGCTCGGTCTGCGCCGGCACGGCGACCGGGGCTTCGAGCAGCGCATCGGTGTGCAGCGGGTAAATCCAGTCGCGGGGAAACGGGTCGGTTTCCCCCGGGTTGAGGGAGCATTCGGTGGAGCGGAGCAGGTTGCCCTCGGCGGTATAGAAATAGATGTCGGCCTCCCAGCCATGGCGGCTGAGGTAGAGCTTGGGGCCGTGGTGGCGGTGAGAGCTGTCGTGCAGGGTGCAGCCGGGCGGAAGCGAAGAGGCGGCGCGCCGAAGGATCTCGTAGGCGGCGACGGGGGCGCCGAAGTCGACGTCGACATCGTGCGGCAGCAGTCGGCGTTCGCGGTGCCAGCCGAG
>JBILLY010000001.1:0-42018 GCA_044375835.1 Opitutaceae bacterium | reverse complement strand
GCGAAAAATCGCACCTCGCGCTCGACCTGATCACGGCGCGGCTCGAAGGGGCGCGGAAGCGGATGTCGGAGCTGGTGATCCACGCGGTGGTGCTCGTCTTCGGCGCGACCGTGATGCTCGGCGGCGGCGGGCGGCTGGTCTACATCCAGCTGACGCTCGGCCAGCAGTCGGCCGCGCTGCAATGGAAGCTCGGCTACGTCTACCTCGCGGTGCCGCTCGCGGGGGCGTGCATCGTGTTCTACAGCGTGTGCGCGCTGCTCGACGCGCTGCGCGGCGAGACGGAAACGGCGCAACAATCCTCGGGGCTCAACTGACATGAACGAAGCCATCGTCCTCTCGCTCGTCTTCGCCGTGTTGCTGTTTGCCGGCGTGCCCATCTCGTTTGCGATCGGCTCCGCGGCGGTGGCCGCGCTGCTCATGTCGCTCGATCCCGCGGCGGCCACGACGGTGATCGCGCAGCGGATGGCCACGGGGCTCGACAGTTTCGCGCTGCTGGCGATCCCGTTTTTCATCCTCTCGGGGCAACTGATGAACCGCGGCGGCATCGCGCGGCGGCTGATCGACCTGGCCAAGGTGTGCGTGGGCCGCCTGCCCGGCGGGCTCGCCTACGTGAACGTGCTCGGGAGCATGCTGTTCGGGTCGATCTCCGGCTCGGCGGTGGCGGCGGCGGCGGCGATCGGCGGCACGATGGCGCCGATGATGAAGAAGGAAGGCTACGACCGGGAGTTCAGCGCGGCGGTGAACATCGCCGCGGCGCCGATCGGGCTGCTGATTCCGCCGAGCAACATCATGGTCGTCTACTCGCTGGCGAGCGGCGGCGTGTCGATCGCGGCGTTGTTTCTCGCGGGCTATGTGCCCGGCATTCTCCTCGGGCTCGCGCTGATGGCGATCGTGGCGGTCACGGCGAAGCGGAAGAACCTGCCGGTCGGCGAGAAGATCGCGCTGCCGGAGGGCGTGAAGATCTTCTTCGCGGCGCTGCCGAGTCTGTTCCTCGTGCTGCTGGTGATGGGCGGCATCATCCTCGGCTGGTTCACGCCGACGGAGGCGAGCGCGATCGCGGTGGCGTATACGTTCGTGCTGTCGGTGCTGGTCTACCGGGAGATCGCGTGGCGCGAGTTGCCGGGCTTGCTGACGGATTCGGCGGCGACGACGGCGATCGTGCTGCTGCTGGTGGGCACGTCGATGGGCATGTCGTGGGTGATGTCGTCGGCGAACATCCCGCAGGCGGTGACCGCGACGCTGCTCGCGCTGTCGGAGGACCCGATCGTGCTGCTGCTGATCATCAACCTGCTCCTGCTGGTGGTGGGCTGCTTCATGGACATGACGCCGGCGGTGCTGATCTTCACGCCGATCTTGCTGCCGATCGTGCAGAAGTTCGGGATGACGCCGCTGCACTTCGGCCTCGTGCTGATTTTCAACCTCTGCATCGGCCTGTGCACGCCGCCGGTGGGCAGCTGTTTGTTTGTCGGCTGCGGCGTGGCGGGGACGACGATCGCGAAAGTGTGGCGGCCGCTGTTGCCGTTTTTCTTCGCGATGTTCGTCGTGCTGATGGCGGTGACCTATTGGCCGGCGCTGTCGCTGGCACTGCCGAAGGCGCTGGGGTTTTGAGAGGGGGGGACGTAGGTGGGCCGGGCGCTCCGCGCGCGGCCGGTTCCCGGCAGACGAATCAACCACCGTGAGTGCGGCACTTCCGCCCAAGCAGAAATTGCACCATGCGACGCCCGCGTGGGTGCGCGCCGGCGCGATGTTTCATATTCGGATTCGGTGCGAGCGCGACCGCGCGACCGGCCTGCCAGAGACTCCGCTGTTGGTGAACTCCGTGCGGGCGGAATCACTACTTGCGTCGGTGGCCGAGTATCACCGCCGCGGGAGATGGCATTGCGCGGTTTTTATGCTCATGCCGGATCACTTGCACGCCTTGGTGGCCTTTCCCAGCGGCGCCTCGATATCACGCGTTGTCGGCGATTGGAAACGGTATCATGCCAAGGTAGCCGGCATTCGTTGGCAGGATGGGTATTTCGATCACCGGATTCGCGATGACCGTGAGTTGGAATTGAAGGCGAACTACATCCGGCAAAATCCGGTCGCAAAAGGGCTCTGCCCGACGACGGAGCAGTGGAGATGGTGTTGGGAGCCGGCGGACTGCGCGGGCTGAATCGGCCGCGCGCGGAGCGCACGGCCCACCTCTGACGGCAGCAGCTACGGCGTGCCGACTACTTCTTCGCGGCGAACTCGGGGGCGAGCTCGAGGCCGAAGTAGTCGCGGGCGTTGGCGAAGCAGATGTTTTTCACCATGCCGCCGACCAGCTTGTAGTCGGACGGGATCAGGCCGGCCGCCATGTCGGTGCCGAGGAGGTTGCAGAGCGTGCGGCGGAAATACTCGTGGCGCGGGTAGCTCACGAAGCTGCGCGAGTCCGTGATCATGCCGACGAAACGCGAAAGCAGGCCGAGGTTGGAGAGCGTGTTCATCTGCCACTCCATGCCTTCCTTCTGGTCGAGGAACCACCAGCCGCTGCCGAACTGGACCTTGCCGGGGATGGAGCCGTCCTGGAAGTTGCCGATCATCGTGCCGAGGACGTAATTGTCCACGGGGTTGTTGTTGTAGAGGATCGTGCGCGGGAGCTGGTCGGTGGAGTCGAGCGTGTTGAGGTAGCGCGAGAGCGCGACGGCCTGCGGGAAGTCGCCGATGGAGTCGAAGCCGGTGTCGGGCCCGAGTTTGGTGAGGAGGCGGACGTTGTTGTTGCGCAGGGCGCCGAGGTGAAGCTGCTTGGTCCAGCCGCGGGCGGCGTCCCATTTGCCGAACTCGAGCATGAGGTAGGAGCCGTAGCGGGCGGCTTCGTCGGCGGTGGCGGCGCGACCTCTGCGCACGGCGTCGAAGACCATCTTGGCCTGGGCGTGGGTGCAGGACTCGGAGAGCGCGCTCTCGAGACCGTGGTCGGAGACGCGGCAGCCGAGGGCGTGGAAATCGTCGTGGCGCTTCTTGAGGGCGCCGAGGAGGTCGTCGAAGGACTTGATGCCTGCGGCGACGCCGGCGGCGGCGGCGAGCTTGTCGACCCAGGCGTTGAAGCCGGCGGGGTTGCCGACGGCGAGGGCCTTGTCGGGGCGGAAGGCGGGGTAGACGCGGGCCTTGAGCGCGCCGGGATTGGCGGCGATCGCCTGGTGGTGCGCGAGGGAGTCGGCGGGGTCGTCGGTCGTGCAGACGACGGCGACCTTGGACATGTTGATCAGGTCGTGGACGCGGAGTTTCGCGAGTTTGGCGTTGGCGGTTTTCCAGATCTTCTCGGCGGACTTCGGGGTGAGGAGGTCGTTGATGCCGAAGTAGCGCTTCAGCTCGAGGGCGCTCCAGTGGTAGAGCGGATTGCGGAGCGTGTGCGGGACGGTCTCGGCCCAAGCCTGGAATTTTTCGCGGGGCGCGGCGGAGCCGGTGACGAACTGCTCTTTGACGCCGTTGGTGCGCATGGCGCGCCACTTGTAGTGGTCGCCGCCGAGCCAGAGTTCGGTGAGGTCGGCGAAGCGGTGGTTACTCGCGATGAGGTCGGGCGGCAGATGGCAGTGGTAGTCGTAGATCGGCTCGGCCGCGGCGTAGCGGTGGTAGAGCTCGCGGGCCTGCTTGGTGCCGAGGAGAAAGTCGTCGTGGATGAAGGGCGAGGGCATGGAGCGAAACGTCAACGTTGGGCCGCCGCCTGATCGCAGGCAAGGAACGTGTTGCGGATCGCCCGCGCAAGATGCACCCGGTGCGCCGATTTCGCGCCGATCCAACGCGGCTTTCACGGTCGCTTCACGTGCCCTTTGCTACGCTGCGGGAGTGTCCGTCGGTCCGCGATATCTCGTCGCCGCCAAGCGGCGGAGCCGGTGCCGATGCCCGGTTCCCGGAACGCCGGCACGATTACCTCCATGACGTCCTCATTCCGACTCTCGAAACTGGTCCGCCCGTGCGCGGCGCGGATCACCCTGGCGTTGCTCGGCATGGCGTGCGCGAACCCGGCAAGCGGTCGCGCCGCGACTCCGGGCGCGCCGCACCGGAGCGACGGTTGGTTCACCGAGATCTTCGCCGGGGTCGGGATCGTGCCCGGCGGAGACATCACGCTGGGCGGCGTCCGCTATGAGGCCGACTACAAGTCCGGGGTGATTCTGGGCGGCGCGGTGGGGCGGGGATGGACGCCACGGTTCGCCACCAAGCTGGAATGGTTCTACCGCTCGAATTCCGTAAACTCGCTCGTGGCCGGGACGACGCGCATAACGGGCGGAGACGTGGCGTCGACGAATGCTTTTGTCACGGCGACCTACCGGTTCGGCCCGTCCTGGCAGGTTTGGGGTATCGCGCCGTTTGCCGGGTTGGGCGCGGGTATTTTGCAGGAGGTCGACGTGGACCTCGAAGGTTTCGGCGGGGAGGAGTTTTCCGCCGGCGGACGTTTCGCCTACCAGTGGCTCGTCGGGCTGGAGCGTGCGATCGGCGCGCAGGGCCGCGTGTTTCTGGAGGGACGCGCCGTCGCGGCCGGGAGTCAGGAACTCGACAGCTCGAACCGGGCGCGCCGACTGAGCGTCGACTACGACACCTGGGGTATCATCGCCGGATTGCGTTGGTCGTTCTGAACCGAACACTCCATGGCATGCGTCGGCCGGGCTTG
Source organism: Opitutaceae bacterium (assembly GCA_044375835.1). Lineage (GTDB taxonomy): Bacteria > Verrucomicrobiota > Verrucomicrobiia > Opitutales > Opitutaceae > ER46. The sequence continues at coordinate 37,391 of JBILLY010000001.1, read as the reverse complement.
GCTCGGCCTCGTGCCCATCGTCCCATTCCATGTCGCTGTCCCCTGGATATCCGCTGCTGCTTGCCGAAGACGATTGGGATATGGCCGGCAATATCGCCGACTATCTCGGGCCGCGGGGCTGGCAGGTGCAGCATGCGGCCAACGGCGCGCTGGCGTTGCACTTGTTGCAGGCGGAACGCTTCGCCGTGGTGATCCTCGACCGCGATCTGCCTGCGCTGGACGGTCTGGAAGTGTGCCGGCGCCTGCGGCAGGGGCCGGCGCAACGGGTGCCGGTGCTGATGCTCACGGCGGCCGACCGGCTGGAAGAGCGGCTGGAAGGTTTTGCCGCCGGGGTGGACGACTATCTGGTGAAGCCCTTTGCGCTGGCCGAGCTGCACGCGCGGTTGGGCGCCTTGCGGCGGAGGGGCGGAGGAGCGGAGCCTTCAGCCGCGAGTGACGTGCTGCGGTGCGCCGATCTCGAGTTGCGGCCGGGTCGCCGCGAAGTGCGGCGGGCGGGCCGGCCGGTCGAACTCACCAACATGGGCTTTGCCATTCTCGAACTGCTGCTTCGCCGTGCTCCCGAAGTCGTGCGCCGCGAGGAGCTGGAGGCGGCGCTCTGGGGGGATGCTCCGCCGGGCAGCGATGCGTTGCGGTCGCACATTTTCACGTTGCGGGCAGCGGTGGACGGGGCGTCGCCGCGGCCGTTGCTGCGGACCCACCGCGGGGTCGGATTCCAGCTGCGGGAGCCGGGGCCCGACGAGGAGCTTCCGACTTGAACGGCCACGCCACCGGGATTTGCCCGCGACTTCGCGGCCTGCGGCCGCTGCCACTGCGCGCGCGCATCGCGTTGCTGCTGGTGACGCTGGCACTGGCGGGCTTTGCGGCGATCACGGCGGCGGGCGGCTGGATCGTCCTGGAGGCGGAGGATGCGATCGTGGGCGCCGTCATAGCGGAAGCGGCCCGGGAAACGCTGGAGAGCGGCGCGCCGCCCCGGGTCGAATGGATGCGGCGCTTCCCCGGGCCTGAGGCGTTGCGGGCAGCCACGGGATTGGATCGCTTGCCGCCGGGCGGGGGATGGCACGAGGTTTTTGCCGCGACGGCCGGAGGTCCGGCGGTGCTGGTGGACAGTTGGCGCAGCCGTTGGCGGGTATGGCGGGACGACCTGGAGATCGAGTATCGCGTGCGGTTGCCCGCGCCGGGCGAAGGGTTGGCGGGTTGTCTCTGGGTCGAGGTGGATCGGCTCGAGTTTACCGAGGAACGGGCGGTCCCGATTCGTTGGACGGTGCTGGCGGTGGCCGGAGCGGTGGCGGCACTCGCGTTGACGGCGAGCGCGGTGATTCTCCGTTGGACGGTGCTCCCGTTGCGCTTGCTGGCGGAGCGGGTGCGCGTGGCGCCGGCCGATCAGGCCGCCGATTTTTCGGAGGGCTTGGCGGACGACGAGGTGGGCGCCTTGGCGCGGGCGCTGCGAGATTCCCGTGCACGCACGCTCGCGACTTTGGAGCGGGAGCAGCGTTTTCTGGCCGAGTGCAGCCATGAACTGCGGACGCCGCTGGCCACTCTGCGCTCGGCCCTGACGCTGTTGCCCGAGGTGTCGGCCGACCCGGCGGCCCGCGAGCGAGTGACGGGCCGGATGGCGCGCTCCGTGGCACGTATGGAAAGACTCGTGCGCTTCTTTCTGGTTCTGGCTCGCGAAGGCCGGCAACCCGCCGACATCGGCTGGGTCGAACTCCAGCCGCTGGTGCGCGAGGTGATCGATGAGCACGCCGCGCTCGCCGCGCCGCCTTCGCCGCGCTGGATCGTGGAGGTGCCGGAGAGCGCGGGCGTCCGGGCTGCGCGGGATGTTGTGCTCACGTTGGTGCACAATCTGGTCGGCAACGCCGTGAAGCACAGTCCGGGCGGTCGCATCCGGCTGAGTTGGGCGGCTCCGGCCACGTTGCAGATCGATGACGACGGCCCCGGGTTTGCCGACTTGGCGCCGGCGCAGGCGGCGGAAACTGCGGCGCGGGTGCCGGGTTTCGGGGTGGGTTTGGACCTGATGCGGCGCCTTTGCCGCCTGAATGGTTGGGAGGTGCAGCGCGGGGTATCGGTGTGGGGAGGCGCGCAGGTGCGCGTTGTCTTCGAACACCCGTTGAGCGAGACCCCCTTGGCCTCCGCTCCGGCCGCTAGCGGCTGATATCGTTCAGCATCGAGTCGAGGCTGGTGTAGCCGGCGAGCAGTTTGGCGGCGGCGGCGCAGGCGGGCGCGGGGGCGAGGCCGGTGTGCTCGGCGAGGAAGAGAATGTAGGCGGCGATGTTTTTCGCGAAGAGCAGGCGGCCTTCGTCGCTGATGCCGTAGAAGCGGGCGCGCTGACGGTAGCCCGCTGGCGTGTGGTCGCCGAGGGCGGCCTTTTCCGCGCGGCCGCCGCCGGCGAGCACGTAGAGGAAATTGTATTCGAACCAGAACATGTGCTCGGGGCTGGCGGGCAGCGACTCGAGGGCGGCGCGGGTGGCGGTGGGGTTGCCGAAGACCTCGGTGCCGCGGCCGGACTTGGCGAGGGCGTCGGCGATGAAGACGCGGGCCATCTTCTGCTCGGTGGCGTCGGGGCTGAAGGCGCCGGTGACGGCGAGGTCGAGGGTGAACTTATACCAGTCGCGCCAGAGGGCCTGGTCGGCGGCGTGCCGGGAGGCGAAGAGGGCGCGGCCCATCTCGTAGGTGTAGCGGCCGCTGGTCTTGATCTCGAGGCGGCTGCCGGTGACCTCGCCCATGACGCGGTAGTTTTCGGCGGATTTGCCGGAGCCGGAGTGGAAACCGATGCTGGCGCCGAATTGGCGGCAGACCGCCCACTGTTTCTCGATCAACGCGCGGAGAGCGGCGTTGTCGGGGTAGGGCATGTTTTTCTGGAAGCCGAAGGCGGGGGCGACGAAGTGGATCTTCATCCCGAGGGCTTCGCACAGCGCGAGCATGATGGCGGTGGTCTCGGGCGTGGTGAGGCCGGGCAGCTCGTCGATGGAGAGCTCGCGGAGGTAGGCGCGGCCGACCGGCGTGGTGAAGAGCTTGGCGCGGGCGGCGGCGTATTTGGCGTCGCGGCGCTGCATCTTCTGCAGCGAGGGCCAGACGTAGGCGAGGAGCTTGGCGAAGTCGGGCTCGTTGAGCGTAAGGCCGACGGAGGCGACGCGGGCTTTGACGGTGCCGATGATGGCGACGGGCACGTGGGCCGCGACCCACGCGGCGGGATCGGCGGGGATCTGCGTCTGGGCGAGCTCGGGCGAGAGATCGAAGGTGATGTAGCTGGCGAGCACGCAGCCGGCGACGAGGGCGTCTTCGCGGGCGTCGAACTTGCCGCCGATGGGCTGGTGGTCGGCGTTGAAGCTCCAGGCGACGCCGCGGCGGTGGAAGCCGGTTTTCAGCTTCGCGAGCACGCAGCCGTGGCTCATGCCCTCGACGCTCTGGCCCTGGTGGCCTTCGGGGACGTTGGTGCCGATGAAGGGAAACGGGACGGTGTCGAGTTTGCCGGCGAGCATGACGTCGACGTCGTAGACGAGCTCGCGCGGGATGGAGTTTTGGTTGGCGGTGACGCCGAGGCCGAGGGCGCTCATGGCCCAGTCGACGGCGGGCCAGTGCAAGGTGGTGAAGCGGGCGCCGATGCCGAGGGTGCTGCGGCCGAGTTGCTCGGTGGCGGTGGCGAAGATCGTCGACGCCGGGTTGTGCTCCTGGACGAGATTTTTCAGGGCCAGGAGATTGGCGAAGGTGGCGGGAAAGGCTTGGGTGCCGTCGGCGAGGTCGACGCCGTCGGCGAGCGCCTCGGTCCGGCCCTGCAGGCGCCAGGCGCAGTCGCCGTGGGTGTTTTCGACGAGGGTGAAGGCGCCGGCGGCGGTCTCGAAACGGCTCTTGGGATAGACCTTGAGCTCCGTGCGGGCCTTGAGTTCGGCGCGGAGGGACGGCCAATCGAGGCAGAAGTCCGGGCTGACGCAGGGATTCGTCGCAATGCGGAGGTTGTTTTCGAGGAGGAAACGGTTGATGGCGGACATGACGGAAGGGTGCGGGCGAAAGGCACGACTGGCGCAGAATCGCCGGCGGGAGACAAGGCTGCGCGCGCGATTAGGACACGCGTCCGCGGACAGTGCGACCGAGCGCGGCGGCGGTTGCCGTGCGGAAAAGCCGGCCGACGCGGCGGGTCAGCGGGCGAGGTCGTAGAGGGCGAAGCCGGCGAAGAGGTTGGGCAGGGTGCGGCAGGGGGTGTGCCAGTCGCCCGAGAGGTGCGCGCGGCGGGCGATGCGGATGCCCTTGGCGGCGCAGAAGTCCTCGAAGTCGGCGATCGTGACGGGGTTGGCCGGGCGACTCTCGAACCACTCGGTCTTGTAGACCTCGTTCCGGATTTTCCGGCCGCGGAGCAGCATGTTGGCGCGGTTTTTCCAGAAGCCGTGGTTGACGAAGCCGACCGTCAGCGTGCGGCCGACGCGGAGGGCTTCGGAGATCACGGCGTTGGGATCGGCGAGTTCGTGCACGGTGCGCGAGCAGATGACGCGGTCGAAGTGCTTTTCTGGAAAGGCGCGCATGAACGCGGTCATGTCGCCCTGGTAGGCGGAGAGGCCGCGGCGGACGCAGGCGGTGATCCGGGCGAAGTCGAGGTCGACGCCGACGGCGCTGACCTGCTTCTTCTGCACGAGGTAGTCGAGGAGCACACCGGCGCCGCAGCCGAGGTCGAGCACGCGGGTGCCGGGTTCCACCCAGTCACCGATGATCTGCATGTCGACGGTGCGTTTTTCGACGAGGCGGGTCATGGGGACGGTCGGTTGGGGCCCACCGGAGACACGGAAGACGCGGAGAATCCTGGAACGGAGCGGGCGGAAAAACCGGGAGGGCGATCGGGAGGCATCGGACGAACGGGACGGCGGCGCGGATGACGGGGCGGCGGCTCAGATCGAGTAGTCGAAGACGTAGGGCTGGTCGCGCTCGAGGAAGCCGCGGACGAGCGCGTAGAGTTCCTCGGATTCGAGGAGGAAGGAGTCGTGGCCGAGGTCGGTGTCGAGTTCGGCGTAGCTGGCGCGCTTGCCGGCGCGGAGCATGGCGAGGGCGAGGGCGCGGTTTTGGCCGGGCGGAAACAGCCAGTCGCTGGTGAAGCCGACGACAAGCATCTCGGCCTCCATGAGGCCGAACGCTTTTTCCAGCGAGCCGTAGGCGTGCTCGAGGTCGAACTGGTCGAGGGCGCGGGTGATGTAGAGGTAGGAGTTGGCGTCGAAGCGATTGATGAAGCTCTGGCCCTGGTGGCGCAGGTAGCTCTCGACCTCGAACTGGATGTCGAAGGTGTAGGCGTCGCCGGTGGCCGTATCCTTTTTCTTGCGACCGAACTTCCGGTCCATGGAAGCGTCGGAGACGTAGGTGATGTGGGCCATCATGCGGGCTATGGCCAGGCCGACGCGCGGGCCGGCGTCGCGGGCGTAGGCGCCGCGGTTCCAGGCGGGGTCCTGCATGATGGCCTGGCGGCCGACTTCGTTGAAGGCGATGGCCTGGGCGCTCTCGCGGCCGGTGGCGGCCATGACGAGGACGCGGCGGATGAAGGCGGGGTATTCGATGGCGAAGAGCATCGCCTGCATGCCGCCCATCGAGCCGCCGATGACGGTGTGCACCTCGGCGACGCCGAGGTGGTCGAGGAGGAGGCGCTGGGCGCGCACCATGTCGCGGATGGTGACGAAGGGGAAATCGATGCCGTAGGGGCGGCCGGTCTCGGGGTTGAGCGAGGAGGGACCGGTGGAGCCCTGGCAGCCGCCGAGGACGTTGGCGCAGACGACGAAGAAACGGCGGGTGTCGACGGCTTTGCCGGGGCCGACGAGGTTGTTCCACCAGCCGGGTTTCTTGTCGGCGGGGCTGTGCCAGCCGGCGCAGTGGTGGTCGCCGCTGAGGGCGTGGCAGATGACGACGGCGTTGTCGCGGGTGGCGTTGAGCGTGCCGTAGGTCTCGTAGCGGAGGGTGAAGCCGGGGATGATCTGGCCGCTCTTGAAGGTGAAGGGGCGGGAGTGGACGAAGTCCCGCGGGGCGACGAGACCGACCTCGCCGGGGGCCAGGTGGCGCGGGGTGGCGGCGGGCGCCGGCGCGGCGATTTCCAGGTCGTCGGTCATGTCAAAGGCGATACGCTAGGCGGCGGGGCCGGGGAGGCAAGTAACCGACCGGGTTATGACGGAGCGCCCCGGGACGAGGCGGGGAGGCGGGCGGCGACGCGGTCCGGGCGGGAGTGCGGCCCGCGGGGCGTCAGGCGGTCTCCTCGTTGGAGAACACGTGCTGGACGTCGTCGAGTTCCTCGAGGGCGTCGTGCAGGGCCTCGAGGCTGGCGGCGACGGCGGGAGCGGCGACGGGGACGGTGGTGACGGGGATGTAGGCGAGTTCGGCGCTGTCGGGTTTGAGGCCGCGTTGCTCGAGGGCGTGGGAGACGCGGTCGAAGGCGGCGAGGGGGCAACGGATCTCGAAGCCCTGCTCGCTGGCGAGCACGTCGTCGGCGCCGGCGTCGAGCGCGAGTTCCATGAGGGCGTCTTCGGCGATTTTTCCGCGGGCGACGAGGAATTGGCCGGCGTGGAGGAACTGGAAGGCGACGGCGCCGGTGCTGGCGAGGTTGCCGCCGTGGCGGGCGAAGGCGGAGCGGACGTCCTTGGCGGCGCGGGTCTTGTTGTCGGTGGTGGCCTGGACGACGAAGGCGACGCCGCCGGGGCCGTAGCCCTCGTAGGTGATCTCCTCATACACGACGCCGGGGAGTTCACCGGTGCCCTTCTTGATGGCGCGGTCGACGTTGTCGGCGGGCATGTTGGCGTCGCGGGCCTTGAGCACGAGGGTGCGGAGGCGGGCGTTGCCGGCGGGATCGCCGCCGCCGGACTTGGCGGCGAGGGTGATGTCGCGGGAGAGGCGGGAGAAGACCTTGCCGCGGCGGGAGTCGGTGACGGCTTTGAGCCGTTTGACTTTGGACCACTTGTTATGGCCGGCCATCTGGGGATGAGCTGAGTGCTGAGAGGTTGGAGCCGAGAGCCGGATACCGAGCACCGGTAGCCGGTCACGGGCCGGCGGGGGCGGGATTACTTTTTCTTCGGCGTGACGTTTTTGACGACCTTGCCGCCGGGGCCGGCGGTGGCGGCGGGGGCCTCGTCCTCGGGGTCCTTCATGCGGTTGATCACGAGCTGCTGGCCGATGGTGAACAGACCGTTGATGGTGGAGTAGAGGGCGAGGGCGCAGGAGAAGCCATAGCAGAAGAGGGTGAAGATGTAGGGCATGAACTGCATCATCTTCATCTGCATGTTGTCGGTGGACGGCGTGGGCGTGAGGCGCATCTGCACGACCATCGTGGCGCCCATGAGGATGGGCATGATGTTGATGGGCAGCCAGGCGATGCCGAAGAGGTGCCCGACGGTGTCCGTGGCGGCGAGATCGTGGGCCCAGAGGAAGGGCTGGTAGCGGAGCTCGGCCGTGCACTGGAGCATGGCGAAGAAGCCGATGAAGAGGGGGAAGGTAATCAGAATCGGGATACAGCCGCCGAGCGGGTTGATCTTCCGGGTCTTGAACAGCTCCATCGTGGCCATCTGCTGCTTCTGGGGGTTGTCCTTGAACTTCTCGCGGATGGCCTGGAGCTCGGGCTGGAGCTTGGCCATGCGTTTGGCGGATTTGGAGGCGGCGATGGTGAAGGGCAGGCTGACGATCTTGAGGATGAGCGTCATCACGATGACGGCGACGCCCCAGTTGCCGAACCAGCCGTGGGTGGCGTTGAGGAGGATGTTGAGCAGCGGCGCGACGTAGCCGGAGAGGAAGATGCGGTTGAAGAAATACTGGGTGTAGGGGAGGACGCGGTCTTCGTTCTGCTCGAATTTGGCGAGGCGCTTGTATTCCTGGGGGCCGACGTAGAGCACGCCGCCGAGGGCGGCGGTGCCGTTGGCGGCGAGCGCGGGGAGGTCGAAGCGGACGGCACCGGTGAAGCCGATGTTGGGCACGGTGGAGTTGGCGAAGGCGGGGAGCTCGATGCGGCGGGCGATGACGGCGAGGCCGGGTTTGTCGGCGGTGTAGAGGCTGGTGAAGAACTGGTTCTTGGTGCCGGCCCAGACGATGGAGCCGGGTTTCTCGAGCACGGGGATGGGCGGATTGCCGGAGCCGAAGAGGGCGCCGATGCCGCCGCCCTCGAGTTCGCCGCGCTCGATGAAGGTGGTGTCGTTGCCGTCGGAGCTGACGACGTTGAGGTGCTGCCCGACGTCTTTGGCGTCGATCAGGCCGGCGGTGCCGAGCGCGAGGGCGGCGCGGGGGAGCGGCTGGGTGGCGCCGGTGAGATCGCGGAAGGTGGTGTCATGGCGGATGCGATACGGGTCGGCGCCCTTCTCGCCGTCCTTGTAGAGGCGGTAGCGGCGGGTGACCTCGAGTTTGCCGTCGAGGACGGCGCGGAAGACGACCTCGGAGGCGCTGGCGCTGACGACCTCGTAGCGGGCGGTGCGGCCGAGGCCGGGATACTCGTTGAGGGCGAGGAGCGGATCTTCGTGGAGCTGGTTGAAGACGTAGGGATCGGGTTTGCCCTGGAGGGCGGGATATTTCTTGAAGGCGACGTCGCGGATGGCGCCGCCGAAGTCGGTGAGGCGGGCGGAAATGTAGTCGTTTTCGAGCGTGAGGACGCGGGTGTCGGCGGCGTCGCGGGCGACGGCGGCGAGGAGGGTGTTGGCGGCGGCCGGCGCGGCCGCGGAGGAGGTGGCGCCGGGCGCGCTCGCCGGAGCAGCGGCTGCCGGTGCGGCCGCGGGCGACGGGGCGGCCGCTCCTGCGGCACCGGTCGCGGCCGGCTGGGCCGGGGCGGGGGCCGGAGGCGGGGCCTTCGGGCCGAAAAACATGAGGGCAAAGGCCGCGATGAGCAGCACGCCGCCGATGGCGAAATTCTTTTTGTCCATTAAGGGAAAGGGGGGAGGCGAAACGAAGGAAAGATGCGAGGCGCGGAAAACAAGCGGGCCCGGTTCACGCCGCGACGCGGGTGCAGCGCGGGGCGGAGCGCGGCGGGGGGACGGGATCGATGCCGCCGGGGTGCAGCGGGGTGCATTTGGCGAGGCGGCGCAGTGCGAGCCAAGAGCCGGCGAAGGCCCCGTGGTTGCGGAGGGCCTCGACGGCGTAGTGGGAGCAGGTCGGGGCGAAGCGGCAGCCGCAGGCGCCGGCGGTGACGACGGGCAGGAGCGGCGACAAGGTGCGCTGGTAGAGCCGGATGAGCGCGACGAGCAGGTCGGCCGGCAGGCGCGCGGCGGCGCGGGCGAGGGCGGCGGGGGTCATTTCTCGCCGGTGACGAAGCCGGAGGGCGCGATGAGGCGGCAGGCTTCGGCGAATTTCTTCTCGAGTTCCGGCATGGGCCAGGAGACGGCGCCGCTGCGGGCGATGAGCAGGAGGTCGGTGTCGGCGGGCAGCAATTGCTGGTGGCGACGGAAAATCTCGCGCAGACGGCGCTTGGCGGTATTGCGCAGGACGGCGTGGCCGACGGCCGCGGTGGAGGCGATGACGCAGACGCGGGGCCGGTGATGGGCCGGGGTCGAGGCGGGGGGAGGGACGGGCGCGACGAGGTGGTCGGGCGCCCGGGCGGGAGCCCGGGATTTCCACCACACGGTGAAGGCGCGGCCCTCGATCCGGCGCCCCTGCTCGCGGGTGGTGCGGATATCGCTCTGGCGGCTGAGGTGCTGCTCAGGGCGGAAGCGCATGGAGCGTCGCGGCAGGCGCGGGTTGTCTCCGTTCGCGGACGCGTGCGGCCTCGGCGAACAGGCGGATCCGAATCAGACGACGGTCAGGCGCTTGCGGCCTTTGAGGCGGCGGGCTTTGATGACTTTGCGGCCACCCTTGGTGGCCATCCGGGCACGGTAACCGATCTTGCGGGCGCGCTTTTTGCGGTGCGGACGGAATGTAGGTTTCATGATTCTTAGAGAAAAAGAGGGTCAGAGGTGTCGGACGCTCCGGGGGGTGTCAAGGGCCGCTTTCCGCGGCGCGAAGGCGCGGCCGGGCGGATGGTGGGCGGGGTCGCGGCGACGGGGTTGCGGCGCGAGAATGGGCGGCGCGTTTTCGGGGCGGTGACGGGGAAATCCCCGCGCGCGCCGCGCGCGGACCGCTTTCCCGCTTGCCGCGCGTTTCGACGGTCCCAACCTTCGCCGAAATCTACGCCCATGCCCAAGCGCACCGACCTGAAGTCCATCATCATCATCGGCGCCGGTCCCATCGTGATCGGTCAGGCCTGCGAGTTCGACTACTCCGGCACGCAGGCCTGCAAGGCGCTGAGGGAAGAGGGCTATCGCGTGATCCTGGTGAACTCCAATCCGGCGACGATCATGACGGATCCGGAGTTCGCCGACGTGACCTACATCGAGCCGCTGACGGTGGAGTTTCTGGAGAAGATCATCGCGGCGGAGCGGCCGGACGCGCTGCTGCCGACGCTGGGCGGCCAGACGGCGCTCAACCTGTCGATGGAGCTGGATAAGAAGGGGATTTTGGCGAAATACGGCGTCGAGATGATCGGCGCGAAGCCGGCGGCGATCGCGAAGGGCGAAGACCGCGAGCTCTTCAAGCAGGCGATGCTGAAGATCGGTCTGGACGTCGCGAAATCGCGCACGGTGAAATCGATGCAGGAAGCGCGGGAAGCGGCGGAGATGCTCGGGGCGTTTCCCCTGATCATCCGGCCCTCCTTCACGCTCGGCGGTTCGGGCGGCGGCATCGCCTACAACAAGGAGGAGTTCGAGCGGATCTGCGCCAACGGCCTCGAGCTTTCGCCGGTGCACGAAGTGCTGGTCGAGGAGTGCCTGCTCGGTTGGAAGGAATACGAGATGGAGGTGATGCGCGACCACAAGGACCAGTGTGTCGTGATCTGCTCGATCGAGAACTTCGACCCGATGGGCGTGCATACGGGCGACTCGATCACGGTGGCGCCGGCGATGACGCTCACGGACAAGGAATACCAGACGATGCGCGACGCGTCCTTCGCGGTGATCCGCGAGATCGGCGTCGAGACGGGCGGCTCCAACATCCAGTTCTCGATCGATCCCGACACGGGCCGTCAGGTCGTGATCGAGATGAACCCGCGCGTGTCGCGCTCGTCGGCTTTGGCTTCCAAGGCGACGGGTTTCCCGATCGCGAAGATCGCGGCCAAGCTGGCGGTGGGCTACACGCTGGACGAGCTGCGCAACGACATCACCCGCCTCACGCCGGCGAGCTTCGAACCGACGATCGACTACGTGGTGACGAAGATCCCGCGCTTCACTTTCGAGAAGTTCCCGGATGCGGACGCGACGCTGACCTCGGCGATGAAGTCGGTCGGCGAAGCGATGGCGATCGGGCGGACCTTCAAGGAGTCGATGCAGAAGTGCCTGCGGTCGCTGGAAATCGGCGCGCGCGGTTTCGGCGGCGGCGGCAAACACGGCGGCGACGAGCCGGTGGAGGAGAAGGTGATCAACGCCAAGCTGGGCACGCCCAACGCCGAGCGCATTTTCTACATCCGGCATGCCTTCCGGGCCGGCTACCCGGTGGAGCGGATCTTCGATCTGACGAAGATCGACCGCTGGTTCCTGGTGCAGCTGGAGGAGATCTTCCGCATGGAAGAGTCGCTGCGGCCGCAGACGCTCGCGACGGTGTCGACCGACCACCTGCGCCGGGCGAAACAATTCGGTTTCTCGGACGTGCAGCTCGCGCACCTGCTGAAGAGCGACCTCGCGGCGGTGCGGGCCGACCGCAAGCAGCGCGGCGTGCAGACGACCTACCGGCTGGTCGACACCTGCGCGGCGGAGTTCGAGGCGTTCACGCCGTATTACTATTCCAGCTACGGCGACGAGAACGAGGTGCTGCCGCCGACGGGGAAGAAGAAGATCATGATCCTCGGCGGCGGACCGAACCGCATCGGCCAGGGCATCGAGTTCGACTATTGCTGCGTGCACGCGAGCTTCGCGCTGCGCGAGATCGGCTACGAGAGCGTGATGGTGAACTCGAATCCCGAGACGGTCTCGACCGACTACGACACTTCGGACCGCCTCTACTTCGAGCCGCTGACGCTCGAGGACGTGCTGGAGATCTACCAGCAGGAAGGCTGCAGCGGCGCGATCGTGCAGTTCGGCGGCCAGACGCCGCTCAACCTCGCGACGGCCCTGAAGGCCAACGGCGTGAACATCATCGGCACCTCGCCGGAAAGCATCGAGATCGCCGAGGATCGGAATCTCTTTGTCAACATCCTCAACAAGATCGGCCTGAAGCAGCCGGCCAACCGCATCGCGATGAGCGAGGCGGCGGCCATCGCCTCGGCGGCGGAGATCGGCTACCCGGTGCTGGTGCGCCCGTCGTTCGTGCTCGGCGGCCGCGGCATGTTCATCCTCTACAGCGAGGACGAGCTGAAGGCGGTCGTGCGCCAGGTCTTCGACGTGATGCCCGGCAAGCCGGTGCTGATCGACAAGTTCCTCGAGGACGCGATCGAGCTCGACGTCGACTGCATCAGCGACGGCGAGATCTCGGTGATCGGCGGCATGCTGGAGCACATCGAATACGCGGGCGTGCATTCCGGCGACGCGGCGATGGTGATGCCCCCGCACACGCTGAGCGCCGAGATGCTGGCGACGGTGCGCAAGGCGAGCCATGAGCTCGCGCGCGAGCTGAAGGTCGTCGGCCTCATGAACGTGCAGTTCGCGATCAAGGACAACACCCTCTACGTGCTCGAGGTGAACCCGCGGGCGTCGCGCACGGTGCCCTTCGTGGCCAAGGCGATCGGCGTGCCGCTCGCCAAGCTCGCCGCGAAAGTGATGACCGGTGCGAAGCTGAAGGACCTCGGTTTCACGCACGAGCAGACGCCGAAGCACTGGTGCGTGAAGGAAGCGGTGTTTCCCTTCGTGCGTTTCCCCGGCGCGACGATCGCGCTCGGGCCCGAGATGCGCTCGACCGGCGAAGTGATGGGGCTCGACGACGATCTGGGCGTGGCGTTTGCCAAGGCCCAGGCGGCGGCGAAGCCGGGACTGCCGACCAAGGGCAATGTCTTCCTGTCGGTTAAAGACGCGGACAAGGCGCGCGCGGTGAAACTGGCGCGCGATCTCGTGGCGCTCGGGTTCACGATCTATTCGACCAGCGGCACGGCGACCACGCTCGCGGAAGCGGGCGTGCCCGTGAAACGCGTCGCCAAGATCGCGGAAGGGCGCCCCAACACCGTCGACCTGATCAAGAACGGCCAGATCCAGATGGTGATCAACACGCCCGGCGGCATGATCCCGCGCCGCGACGAGAACGCGATCCGCTCCGCCGCCTACGCGAGCAACGTGTGCATCATGACCACGATCACCGGCGCCGCGGCGGCCGTCGAAGGCATCAAGGCCCTCAAGGAAAAGCACGTGGGCGTGCGTCCGATCCAGAAGTATCGCGGCAACGTCAGCGTGGTCCGCTGACCGCCGCGGACGGGCCGGGCGGCGCCGCGGCTCGAGGCCCGGCGCCGCGGCGCGAGAGCAACGTTGCCAACCGCCGGGGCGGCGCCTTCCCTCGCGCCCATGCGGACAACTTTTCCGGTGATCATGGGCGGGACGCTCGCGGGCGCGCTGTGGCTTTCGGGCTGCGCGACGGCGGGCGGCGAATCCTCGGATGCTGCGCTGGCCTCGCGCCCGGCCGTGGCGGCGGAGGAGCCGGCGAGGGAGGCGGCGAATGAAAAGGCGGCGATCGCGGACAAGGCGGCCGGGAGCGAGAAGGCGCCGGCGAAGGCCGCCGAGGCGGCGGTGGAGCCGCGCTCGTCGTGGCGGGAAGGGCGCGCCGGCACGACCGCGACGCGGGAAAGCCGCGACGAGCGGGCGACGACGGAAAGTGCGGGGCGCCGCGACTCGTCCGCTTCGGGCGCGACGGCCGCGCCGGCGGCGGGGCGTTCGAACAGCGCGGATACGACGGCGCAATTGACGGAGGTGTCGCGCGAACTGGCGGCGCTGCGGGTGGCGAACGCCAAGCTGCGGGCCGAGCGGGACAAAGCGTTGCAAGCGGGCGGGACGGGGCGGGCGGCGGAACCGGCGCCGCGGACCGAGGTGCGGCCGGACGCGGCGGACGAGAAGATCGCGGAGATCCTGAAGTCGTATGGGAATTTCAAACAGGAGCTGGCGGCGTATGTGGCCGGCATCGAGCGGTCGAAGCAGGAAGCCGCGGCGGCGAGCGCGAAGGTGAAAGACGCGGCGGCCCGGGCGGACGACGCGAAGGCCGAGGTCGCCCGGCTGGAGCGCGACCTGCGGGCGGAGCGGCGGGCGCGGGCTGACGCCGAGGCGACGGCCAAGACCCTGCAGGAGCAATTGCGCGTGATCGCGCAGGCGCTGGAGAAAGCCGGGCTGAGCGTGGAGAAACTCGGCGCCGCCACGGAGAGCGCGGCGCGGCGCGAGTAGGCGGGCGGGTCAGGGAGGGAAGCCGAGAACCTCGAGGGCGCGGAGGCCGGCGGCGTGGCGGGTTTCGACGCCGAGTTTGAGAAAGACGCGCTCGAGGTGCGTGCGCACGGTGTAGGGCCGGATGCCGAGGATCTGCGCGACCTCGGGATTGGTTTTGCCCTGCGCGACCCAGAGCAGCACCTCGGCCTCGCGGGGCGAGAGGCCGTAGCGGACCTCGAGCGGCTCCGGGGACCACGCGCGCGCGGCCACCGGCGCGACCGCGGAGCGCGCGCGGAGTTCGGCGGTGGTGCAGGCGTGCAGCCATGCCTGTTTGAAGTGGGGGCGGAGGGCGTTGAGCAGTTCCCGCTCGTCGGTGCGGAAGCCGCGGCGGGCGCGCAGCACGGCGGCGCAGGTGACGACGTCGCCGTGGCGGACGTTGATGCTGAGGTCGTCCTCGAGGCGGAGCGGGCGGTAGTAGTCGGCGTAGATGGCGAGACGGCGGAGGCCGGAGGGGCCGGTGAAATCGGAGAGCGCGAGGGCGGCGCCGGTGCCGGTGAGGCGGCGATGGTTGGCGGGCTCGAATTCGTGGAAGCTGGCGAAGAAGGCGGGGACGAGCGCGGCATGCTCGGGGCTCGCGGGACGGAGGTGCCAGTGGCGTCGACCCTGCGCGCGGTCGTGCACGACGACGCCGTGGGATTCGCCGGGCACGAGGCGGGCGAGGGTGTCGGTGAAGACCCGCGGGAGGGCGGCGAGATCGGTCTCGGCGTAGAGGGCGGGCAGTGCTTCCGCGAGGGAGCGGAGGGCGGCGGACGAGAGTTTTTGCACCCCGAAGGTGAAGGGCGTGCGGGTCTCCAGCAGTTGCATAAAGGAAAGGCCTAGCGCGCGGGAAATGGCCGAACAAACGGCGATTGGTAACAGGAGCGACAGGCGGGGTCCCCCGGGTGTCGGATGGCGGGGCGGGCGCGGGCCTGATAAAAAGGACGTGTCGCCGGCGGGGCCGATTCGCCGCGCCGTCGACACATCCTCCCATGAACAAACTCCTCGTTTCCCTTCTCGCCGCTTCCGCGCTGGCGCCTTGCGCGGTGCAGGCCGCGCCCAAAGTCACGACCGCGGCCGGCGCCGCGCCGGCGGACCTGACCGCGGCGGTGGCGGCTTTCCGCGCGGACCTCGCGCTCGGCGGCGCCGGCAACACGGCGAACGGTCCGTTCGCGACCGGTTTCCGCAACATCAACTGGGACGGCACGGCCGAGGCGGCCGCGGCGCCCAACGCGATGCCGGCGGACTTCTTCAACAACAACGTGCGGCGCGGCGCGGTGTTCACGACGCCGACGTCCGGGGCGACGTTGCAAGTCAGCGCGGCGACGGGCAACGCGGCGGGGACGCCGGTGCGGTTCGGCAACCTGGATGCGAGCTATCCGGCGCGGTTCAAGGCGTTCACGGAGCAACGGCTCTTCGCGGCGGTGGGCAGCACGACGATCGACACGGTGTTCTTCGTGCCCGGGAGTCCGGCGACGACGGCGACGGTGAACGGGTTCGGCGCGGTGTTCTGCGATGTCGATCTGGCGAACGTGTCGTCGATCGAGTGCTTCGACGCCGCGGGGAAATCGCTGGGCAAGTTCCACGCGCCGACAGCCGACAACGGGCTCTCCTTCGTGGGCGTGTTTTTCCAGGACGGCGAGCGGGTGGCGCGCGTGCGGGTGACGCACGGCAATCTGCCGCTGGCGTCCGGGAACGTGGATACGCCGACGGGCGACGTGGTGGCGACGGACGATTTCATGTTCGGCGAGCCGTTGCCGCTGACGACCAACGGGCGGCTGCTGAACCTCGCGGTGCGCGGCACGGCGGGCACGGGGGCGAATGCGTTGATCGCGGGTTTCGTGATCGGCGGCACGGAGCCGAAGAGCGTGCTGGTGCGCGCGGTCGGGCCGGGGCTCGCGGCCTTCGGGGTGACGGGCGTGCTGGCGAACCCGGCGCTCACGCTGACCAACAGCGCGGGGGCGACGGTGGCGGCCAACGACGATTGGGGCAACGCGGTGTCGGTGGCGCAGGCGGCGGCACAGACGGGGGCGTTTGCACTCGCGGCCGGCAGCGCGGATGCGGCGGCGATCGCGGTGTTGGCGCCGGGTGCCTACACGCTGCAGGTCAGCGGCGCGGCCGGTGCGACGGGTGTCGCGCTGGCGGAAGTTTACGAGATCCGCTGAGTCGGGCGGCGGGTGGCGGCGCGCGATGAACGCGCCGAAGGCTCGCCGCGGTGGCAGGGCAGCAAAAAGGCCGCGCGGAAGACCGCGCGGCCTTTGTCGTGGGCGAAGGCGAGCGGGCGGGATCAGCCTTTTTGGAGCTGGTGCGGGGCGACGTCGGCGTCGCTCGGATTGACGGGGATGCGCATGCCGTAGAACGAGCGGTAGACGAAGACGAGGGCGACGAGGAAGATGATGCCGCCGACGAAGTGTTTGGTGGCGGCGGGCATCTTTACCGCGATCTCGACGGCGAGGAGGCCGAAGAGGGTGGTGAACTTGATGACGGGGTTGAGGGAGACGGAGGACGTGTCTTTGAACGGATCGCCCACGGTGTCGCCGACGACGGTGGCGGCGTGGAGCGGGGTGTTTTTCATCTTCAGCTCCACCTCGACGATTTTCTTGGCGTTGTCCCAGGCGCCGCCGGCGTTGGCCATGAAGATGGCCTGGAAGAGGCCGAAGAAGGCCATGCCGATGAGGTAGCCGATGAAGAAGAAGGGATCGAAGAAGGCGAGGGAGAGGCTGAAGCAGAAGATGACGATGAAGATGTTGATCATGCCCTTTTGCGCATACTGGGTGCAGATCTTCACGACCTCCTTGGACGCCTCGGTGGCGGCGGTGGCGGCGTCGAGCTTCATGTTGTCCTTGATGTAGACGACGGCGCGGTAGGCGCCGGTGACGACGGCCTGGGTGGAGGCGCCGGTGAACCAATAGATGACGGCGCCGCCCATGAGCAGGCCCATCATGGCCTCGGGGTGGACGAGGCTGAGCTTCTCGATGGTGTCGGGGTAGAGCGCTTTCAGCATCATGATGATGCCGAAAACCATGGTGGTGGCGCCGACGACGGCGGTGCCGATGAGGACGGGTTTGGCGGTGGCCTTGAAGGTGTTGCCGGCGCCGTCGCCTTTCTCGAGCTGGTGCTTGGCGCCCTCGAAGTCGGGCTTGAAGCCGAAGTCGCGCTCGATCTCGGCGGCGATGCCGGGCTTGGCCTCGATCTGGCTGAGTTCGTAGACGGACTGGGCGTTGTCGGTGACGGGGCCGAAGGAATCGACGGCGATGGTGACGGGGCCCATGCCGAGGAAGCCGAAGGCGACGAGGCCGAAGGCGAAGATGGGCGCGGCGAAGCGGAAGGCCTCGGGCATCATGGCCTGGACGGCGGCGTGTCCGGAAAAGTAATACGCGCCGGCCATGAGCACGAGGATGACGAGGCCGGTCCAGAAGGCGGAGAAGTTGCCGGCGACGAGGCCGCTGAGGATGTTGAGGGAAGCGCCGCCCTGGCGGGAGGAGGTGACGACCTCCTTGACGTGGCGGCTTTCGGTGGAGGTGAAGATCTTGGTGAACTCCGGGATGAGTGCGCCGGCGATGGTGCCGAGGGAGATGATGGTGGAGAGGACCCACCAGAGGCCGGCGTGGCCGGGGAGCGGCGCGAGCAGCAGGTAGCTGGCGACGTAGGTGACGGCGATGGAGACGATCGAGGTGATCCAGACGAGGTTGGTGAGAGGGTGCTCGAGGTTGAAGTCCTTGGCGGAGCCCCAGACGGCTTTGCTGACGGCGTCGTTGATCCAGTAGCTGACGAGCGACGTCACCACCATCAGGATACGCATGGCGAAGAGCCAGACGATGAGGACGCCGCAGAGGGCGGGGCTGGCGGCGAGGGCGAGGGCGAGGAAGGCGATGAGGGCGACGCCGGTGACGCCGTAGGTCTCGAAGCCGTCGGCGGTGGGCCCGACGGAGTCGCCGGCGTTGTCGCCGGTGCAATCGGCGATGACGCCGGGGTTGCGGGGATCGTCCTCGGGGAGGTTGAAGACGATCTTCATGAGGTCGGCGCCGATGTCGGCGATCTTGGTGAAGATGCCGCCGCAGATGCGGAGGGCGGAGGCGCCGAGGGATTCGCCGATGGCGAAGCCGATGAAGCAGGGGCCGGCGAGATCGGCGGGGAGGAACGCCAAAATGCAGATCATGAAGAACAGCTCGATGGCGACGAGGAGGAGGCCGACGCTCATGCCGGATTTGAGCGGGATGAGCAGGGTGGCGAGGGGGTTGCCCTGGAGGGCGGAGAAGGCGGCGCGGCTGTTGGCGACGGTGTTGATGCGGATGCCGAACCAGGCGACGCCGTAGCTGCCGAGGATGCCGAGAATGGAGGCGAGGAGAATGACGACGACGTGGCCGGCGCCCAGGTGCGACAGCACGCCGAAGTAGTAACCCATGCAGACGGCGATGAGGAGCCAGAGGGCGGCGAGGAATTTGCCCTGCTGGAAGAGGTAGGTCTTGCAGGTTTCCCAGATGATCTGGGACACGGCGGACATGGAGGCGTGGACGGGGAGGGCGCGCGTCTGGAGGTATTGCATCCAGCCGTAGACGGTGCCGAGGGCGCAGACGACGAGGCCGATCATCAAGATGGCGGTGCCGGAGAGGGCGCCGTCGAAGAACATCACTTTGGAGAGATCGGGGATCTTGATGTCGGCTTCGCTGGCGCGGGCGACGGCGGGCAGGACGAGGGCGGCCAAAGCAGCGGCGGCCCTGGGGAGGGTGGGGCGGAGGATCATGGGGGTTGGACTGGGGGGGGTGGCGGCCGCCGCACGGGTATGATTGCCGCGGCCGGAAGAAAACAAGGGAACGGGGAAACGTCTGCCGGCCGAGCCGGGCACCCGCGAGCCAATTGTGACACGGCGACCGGCGCGCGCGGAGGGGCCGGACGCGGACGCCACGAGTCGGCGGGAGGAGCGAAGCGGGGAGGCGGAGCGGAGTCCGGGCCGGCGCGGATCAGCGCAGCCGGTAACGGCGGACTTCGACCGGGCCGTTGAGCGAGTAGAACGCGACGACGTTTTCCAGATTGGCGAGCAGCCAGGGAATCGAGAACGAGGCGCCATTCTTGGTGAACACGATGTTGTCGGCGATGTAGACGCAGGAGTGGATGCCTTGGCCGTGCTCGTCGATGAAGAGGAGCAGGTCGCCCATCATGGGGGAGCCGGACGCGAGGTAGTAGTCCTGCGCGAGCACGCGGAGGACGTGGCTGACGTCGAGGAAGCGTTCGTCGGGCCGGGGGTTGAAGAAGTTGAACGAGGTCCAGTGACAGTCGCGGCTGTTGTCGCTGTCGGCGCCGGTGGAAACGGGATAGGTGTAGAGGAGGTTGCGGGCGAAGGGCGGCAGGAGGTGGACGAGGTCGAGCGTGCCGCCGTGGGGCCGCTGGGCGAGGGATTCGAGGATGGGGCCGATATCCTTGGTGCGGCGGCCGTGGCTCCAGTAGCGGCTGATCGGCTCGATCTCGGCGGCGGAGGCGCGGGGGATGACCAGTTCGGCGAGCAGGGCGGACTTGCGGGCGAGGGTCTTGATGTAGGCGACGCGGTCGGAGGACGAATTGAAGTGGGGCAGGACGAGATCGTGGTCGGAGAGCAGGAAATTGGTTTCGCGCCGGTAGAGCAGACGGCGGGTCAGGGCGACGACTGCGGGGGGGATCGCTTCGCCGTCGAGCCATTCGTCGACCATTTCCACGCGGGAGCGGAAGGGCTCGCGTTGCGGGATGTTCTGCGGGAAGCGGGCGAGGACGGCGTAGATGATGGCGCGGGCTTCGGGGGAGAGACCGAGGACGAGGCTGGCGGGGGGGGCCACGACGATGCCGGCGGGTTCGACCGCGCAGTGCGCGGGGCCGGAGAGTGCGGCGCGTTGTTCGGACGACAGACGGGCCTGGTCCCAAAGCGAGTCCAGCTGGGCGGGGGTGAAACCGGGAAAAGTCCAGCGCAGGGGCTGCGGGGTGCTGAAATAGGTCGGGATGAAGTCGGCCGGCGGTTCGATGAGGATGCGCGTGCTGCGAATCCGGCCCCAGGGGCCGGGAGCGCCAAGGACATAGTCGTCGCGGGCCGGAAGGGCGGCGGCCTTGGCGGAGGCAGTGGCCGCGGGTGACGCTTGGGCGGCGGTCGGAAGGGGCGGCGAAGGGGGGCGACCGAGGAGCCAGACAACGATCAGCCACGGGAGAGCGCCGACGAGGGTGATGGCGGCCCAGCCGGAGCGGGAGACGTGGACGGTGCTCAATCGGGCAAGACGGGGGCGTCGGTCGGAGGCGGCCGGGGTGGCTCCGGCGGCCTGGCTGCGGCGATCAGGCTTGCGGGGCGGCCGGCGCGGATTTGCGGCTGCGGTAGCGGCGGTAGCCGAGCAGGCCGAGGGCACCGGTCATGAAGATGGCGCCGTAGGTGGCGGGTTCGGGCGTGGGGCGGATTTCCTTGTCGAACCAGCCGTTGGCTGTGCCGGAGACCCAGGTGGTGGTGAGGCCCGTGTAGTTGGTGAAAGTGATCTGATTGAGGGGGGCGTTGCCGTAGAGGGTGCCGCCGGCGAGGCTGAGGTTTTGGTTCACGGTGTTGCCGGGGGCGGCGTTCCAGCCTTGGACGCCGCTGTTGGTGAGGGTGGCATACCAGATGGTGCTGTTGGCGGTGTTGTTGGCGGTCCAAGTCCAGCCTTCGACGGTGATCTTGACGCCGGCGTCGATGATGAGCGTCGCGGAGGTGAGGGAGGTGCCGATGCTGTTGTTGAAGTCGAGAATCGTGTCACCGGTGATGCGGATGGTGCCGAACTCGATGTCGATGTTGGAGGAGAGTGAGCCGAGTTCGAGGCGGAGGGGATTGGCGTTGGTGCCGATCGAAGTGCCGCCGAACGTGAACGTGGCGCTGGGGGCGGAGAACGAGGTATTGAAGGCCAGGGCGGTGCCACCCCCGCCGATGATGCCGCCCGTGCCGGTGACGGCGAAGGTGCCGGTGCTGCCTGAACCGATCACGCCGTTGAAGTTGGAGACGGTGCCGTTGTCATAGACGGAGTTGACGGTGCCGCCGCTGGCGAGGATCAGGGTGGTGCTGCTCGCGGTGGTCAGCTCGGCGGTGTTGAGGGTGGTGGTGCCGGCTCCGCCGACTTGGAAGGTGCCGGCCGCGAGGTGGACTTGGCCGACCGTGCCGGTGATGGAGCCGCTGGACGGCGCCATGATAATCGTGCCGGTGTGGGACGAGGTGGCGTTGCCGAGGGTGAGGTCTTGGCTCCCGGTGATGCCGCCGCGGATCTGAAGCGAGGAGCCGGCGGCGGCGGTGATCGTGGAGGCGGCGTTGAGGGTGGTGACGCCGCTGAGGATATTGGTGCCGGAGACATTGTGGAGGGCGCCCTGGTTGGCGCCGCCGGTGCCGGTGCCGGAGATGAAGATCGATTCGAGGCCGGCTTGGGTGAAGCCGCCGCTGACGTAGAGCGAGGCGCCGGACGAGACCGTTGTGCTGCCCGTGTCGCTGCCGAGCGCGGTCGCTTTCTGGATGTGGAGCACACCGCCATAGACGTTGGTGGCGCCGGTGTAGGAATTGGAGCCGGCGCCGGCGATCACGGTGGTGCCGGAGCCGTATTTGGCGAAGCCGGCGCTGCCGCCGATATCGCCGGTGATGGTCAGATTGCCGGCGTTGAAGATCGTCGTGCCGATGGAACCGCCGGTAGAGACGGTGCCGCCGATCGTGAGGGTGCGGCCGGCGGAGCCGGTGTTGATGCTGCCGTCGGTCGAGACGACCGCGCCGTTCCACGTGTGGCTGCCGGCGTTGTTGAGCAAGGTGCCGCCGGCAGTGGCGGTGTTGTCGTAGGAGACCCAGCCGAAGCCGGTGCCGAGCAAGTTCAGTTTTTCCGACGCGATGACGAGGTTGCCGTTGGCGGTGTTGTCGAGCTGCAGCTGGCCGCCGGTATTCACCGTGGTGGCATCGGAATCGGAGCCGCCGGCACCTAGGCCGCTGTTGTTCTGCACGTTGAAGATGCCGTTGTTGACCGTGGTGGTGAGTTCGTAGGTGTTGGTATTGGTGACGGTCATGGTGCCGGCACCTTCCTTGATGATACCGCCGTTGAAGATGCGGGCTTCGATGCGAAGGTCGTCGGTGACGGCGCTGCTGTCGCCGACCGTGAAGGTGCGGACCGAGTTGGAGACGCCGGTGCCGCCGGTTTGGGCGCGGGTGAGGCTGAGGCCGGTGCCGGGCTGGCCACCGGTGATGTAGGCGGTGTTGCCGGCGGTGGCGTTGACCGTGACGTCGCCGTTCAAATAGAGATTTCCGTAGGGGGAACTGGTGCCGAGCTCGATGCGGCCGCCGTTGAAGACCAGACTGCCGATGGTCTGTTCGTTGAAGAGGTTCCAGCGACCGTCCTGATTGAGGGTGACGCGGGCGTTGAGATAGATCTGCTCGCGCTGGGAACCGTCCGAGTTGTTTTGGGTGAAGAGCGCGTCGTAGACGTAGCTGTCGCGGACGTTGCCGCCGGAGGTGCCGCCGGCGCCGTTGCCGATCGTGACGTTGCCGGTGATGAGGTGGTAGTTGGGGGTGGCGGGGTTGAAGGGCGACGAGTTCGAGTTGTTCGAGTAGAGTTCGAGGGTGCCCTTGTCGATGTTCACGGTGCCGGTGAAGGTATTCATGCGGCTGGTCATGCTCGTCGTGTCGCTGGAGGAGGTCATGGCGACGGTGAGATTGCCGGTGCCGGTGATCATACTGTTGATGTAGATCGTGCCCGTGCCGGCGGTGTTGAGGTTGTTGGCCCCGAGATCCAGAACGGTCGAGTGCTGCGGCGTGATATCGTAGCCCGTGCGGCCCAGCGCCGGAGGCTGGGCACCGAGGGCGAGGTAGTTGGAGCCGACGCCGGTGATGGTGGTGGAATTGCCGAGGACGATATCGCCGGTGTAGCGGGCGGTGCTGGCGGCGTTGCCGATGACGGTGCCGGTGGTGGTGGCGTTGCCGAGGGTGAGACGGCCGTGGTTGGAGTCGTAGCCGGCGCCGAGGGCGAGGGTGGCGCCGTTGATGACGCTGACGTTGCCGGTGCCGACGGCGCCGAGGCTGGTGGCGCCGGTGACCGCCAAGGTGCCCGCGGCGACGGTGACTTGGCCGGTGTTGGTGCCGCTGCCCGCGAGGGTGAGGGTGGAGGCGCCGGTCTTGACGATATTGCCCGCGCCGCTGAAGCCGCCGGAGTAGGTGTTGGCGACGGCTTGGGCGACGGTGAGCGTGTTGGTGCCGGCGAGGTTGATGGTGCCGGCGCTGCCGCTGAGGTTGCCGACGGTCTGGGCGGTGTTGTTGAGGTTCAGCGTGCCGCCCGTAAGCGTGAGGTTGCCGGCGCTGCCGCCGAGGGAGCCGCCGGAGGCGACGGTGAGATTGCCGCCGGAGATCGTGGTGCCGCCGGTAAACGTGTTGGCGGCCGTGAGGGTCCAGTTGCCGGTGCCGGTCTTGGTGAGGGCGACGGTGCCGGTGCCGTCGGAGACGATGCCGCCGAGCGTATTGGCGCCGAGGTTGCTGCCGGCGAGGGTGAGGGTCTTGGCGCCCGCGACGTTGCTGGTGACCGTGCCGGAGAGGGTGAGGTTGCCGGTGCCATCGGCGATGATGGTGCCGCCGCCGGAGGTGCCGGCCAGGGTGATGTTGCGGTTGGAGGTGTTGCCCGTGCCGACGTAGTGCAGCGTGCCGGAATTGGTGGTGGCGCCGAGGGTGATGTTGCCTTGGCCGAGGCTGCTGCTGGTGCCTTGGTTGGCGATGGTGGAGACGACCAAGGTGCCGTTGGCGATGGTGGTGCCGACGGTGGTGTTGCCGAAGGAACTCGTGCCGCTGAGGGTGAGGGTGCCGGTGCCGGTTTTGACGAGGGAGCCGGTGGCGGTGGCGATGGTGCCGGTGAACGTGTTGGCGCCGCTGGTGTCGACGGTCAGGACGGTGTTGGTGCCGCTGAGATTGACGGTGCCGTTGCCGGAGAGAGAGGAGATGGTCTGCGCGGCGTTGTTCACATTGACCGTGGCACCGGTGACAGTGAGTGCGCCGGTAGAGGCGAGACCGCCGCCGCTGTTGATGGTCATCGTGCCGCCGCTGACCGTGGTGCCGCCGCTGTAGGTGTTGACGCCGCTAAGGGCGAGGGTGCCGCCGCCGGCCTTGGTGAGGCTCACGGCGCCGCCGCCGATGGCGCCGCCGACGGTCAGGGTGCTGGCGGTGACAGTGACGGTGCGATTGCCGCCGAGAGTGACGGCGCCGGTGCCCATGTTAAGGGTGTTGCTGCCGGCAAAGGTGAAGTCGCCGTTCCACTGCTGGGTATTGTTGCTGGTGAGCGTGCGGGCGGCGTTTACGTTGAGGGTGCCGCCGTTGATGATGAGTTGGCTGGCGGTGCCGGCTTGGCCGAGAGCCGTGTTGTTGCCGAGGATCAGAGTGCCGCCGTTGAGGTGGGTGTTGCCGGTGAGGGTGTTGTTTCCGGAGATCGTGAGCGTGCCTTGATTGACGTAGGTGGCGCCGGAATAGGTGTTGTTGCCGGAGAGAATGGCGGCGCCGGTGCCGGACTTGGTGACGCCGGTGGTGGCGCCGATGATGTTGGAACCAATGGTGATGTTTCCGGCGCCGAAGTTGATCAGGGCCAACTCTCGATTGGCATCCGTGGTCACGCTTCCGCTTGTGATCGTAAAGGTATTGGCCGCAGTCGTCGTGGAAATGCCGAGGATGCCGCCGCTTGAGATCGTAAGGGTGTTGGTGCCGCCGGAAATCGTGTAGGTGCGGCTGGCGACCTCGTTCCACCGGAGGCTGTTCACCGATTTGCTGTCGAGGGTCAGGTTGTTGGTGAGCGTGTTGATGTTGTTAGACGTCGTAAAGTTGCCCGTGACATCACCGGCGGTGCCCGTGACGGCGATGATGTTGCCGCCGGCGTCGCGAGTGGCCCATGCGTTGCTCGTGATCGTGGCGAAGGCTTGGCCGGTGCCGAGGAGTCCGCTGGTCGAGGTGGTGGTCGTCGTGACGTTGCCGGTGCCAGCCGCGGTGATGATGTTGAGGGTGCCGCCGGCGTTGCGGGTGATGGCACCGAGCGCGACATTGGTCGTGGCCGGGCCGGAGGTCGTGCGGGAGATGCCAGAGGCGCCGGCGTTGACGGTGGTGCCGGCAAAGGTCTGGGTGCTGGTGCCGCCGGTCTTGCCGTCGACGTTGAGGGTGCCGCCGCCGAGGACGAGGGTCGAGGAGGAGCTGACGACATTGACGGGGGAGCCGGCGCTGAGACCATCGAATCGGAGCGAGAGCGTGCCGGCGTTGACGGTGGTCGTGCCCGTGTAGGTGCTGACGCCGGTGCCGGTGGGAGCAATGACGAGGGTGCCGTTGCCCGTCTTGGTGAGGTTGGCGGAACCTCCGGCGATCACACCCGACGCGGTCATCGTGTTGGCGCTGACGCTGACAGTGTTGGTGCCCGAAAGCGTGATCGTGCCGCTGGCGGTAAGGTTGTTGGCGCCCGCGAAGGTGAGGTTGGCGCCGGAACCGAACGAGATGGCGTTGGTGAGGGAGCGGTTGGCGCCGCTGGTATTCAGCGTGCCACCATTGACCGTGAGGACGCCGGTGCCGAGGGTGTTGTTCGCCCCGATGGCCAAGGTGCCTGAGTTCAGGACAACACCGCCGCTGAAGGTATTGGCGGTGCCGCCGGAGAGCGTGAGATTGCCGGTGCCGGATTGGGTGATGTTGCCGGTGCCGGTGGTGATGGCGCCGCCGATCGTCAGGTTGCCGGCGCCTTGGACGGTGAGACTCCGGTTGGTGCCGGTGAGGGCGCCGACGGTGAGGGTGCTGCCGGCCACGGTGACGGTGCGGTCGGCGCTGAGAGTGGCGAGGCCGGTGCCGAGATTGAGGGCGTTGCTGCCGGCGAAGGTGAAATTGCCGTTCCACGACTGGGTGTTGTTCCGGGTGCTGGTGACGGTGGCGCCGGAGGTGTTGTTGATCGTGGTGCCGTCGTTGATCGTGAAGGTGCCGTTGCCGAGGGCCGCGCTGCCATTGATGTTGAGGGTGCCGCCGGTGAGCGTGACGCCGCCGCTGAAGGTGCTGGTGGTGCTGGAAAGGGTGAGGGCGCCACCGCCGGTCTTCGTGAGCGATCCGGCACCGGTGATGAGTCCGCTCAGGGTCAGCGCGTTGGCGGCGCCGATGTTGGCGGTGAGGGCATTGCTGAGGGTAACCGTGTTAGTGGCGGCGACTGCGCCGGCCGTGGTGCCGAGGGTGGTGCCGGTGGCGCCAATGGTGAGGCCGCCGGTGCCGAGGCCGGTGGCATTGTTCACATTGAGGGTGCCGGCGGAGAGGGTGACGCCGCCGTCGTAGGTGCCGGCTCCGGCCAAGGTGAGTGTGCCGGCGCCCTGCTTCACGAGCCCAAACGTGCCGGCGCCGTCGGTGATCGGACCGGCCGTGAGTTCGCCGGCCGAGGTGGTGATGGTGCGGGTGGCACTCAACGTCACGGTGCCGGTGCCGAGGTTGAGGTTGTTGGTGCCGGTGAAGGCAAAGTTGCCGTTCCAGGCCTGGGCGTTGTTGTTGGAATTGGTGATCGCCGCGCCGGAGGTGTTGTCGAGCGTGCCGCCGGAGATCGTGAGGGTGCCGGTGCCGAGGGCGGCGGCGTTGTTGATGTTGAGCGTGCCGGCGCCGAGCGTGACACCGCCGTCGAAGGTGTTGGCCCCCGCGAGCGTAAGTGCACCGGCGCCTTGTTTGGTGAGGGAAAACGAGCTGGCGCCGTCGGTGATGGTGCCGCCGACCGTGAGCGTTTGGCCGGAAACGGTGACGGTGCGGCTCGCCCCGAGGGTGGCGGTGCCGGTGCCGAGGTTCAGGCTTTGGGAGGCGCCGGTATAGGTGAAGTCGCCGTTCCACGTCTGGGCGTTGTTGTTTTTCAGCGTGATCGCGGCGGAGCTGCCGTTGTCGATGGTGCCGCCGCTGATGACGAAGGTGCCGGTGCCGAGGGCGGTGTTGCTGTTGATGCTGAGGATCGAGCCGGAGCTCAGAGTCGTGGCGCCGCTGTAGGTGTTGGTGCCCTGGAGCGTGGTGGTGCCGGCGCCCGAAATCGTGAGACCGCCGGTGCCGGAGATTGCGCTCTGGATCAGAACCCCGGCGCCGCCGGTCGCGTTGGTCGTGATGAGATTGGAGTTGTTGTTGAGGAACGAACTCGCGATGAGCAGGGAGCCGCTGCTGACCGTGGACCGAAAGATATTGTTGGTCGCATTGGTGAGGGTGAGCCCGGATGTAATCGTCTGCTGGACATTGCTGTCGTTGCTCACCGCGACGTTGCTGCCGCCGTTGGAGCTGATGGAAATGCCGCCGGTGCCCGGAGTGCTGCCCGAGGTATTGCTCGCGACGACGTGGGATGAAGATCCGGAGTTGAACGTGATGCTGCCGACCTGCCAAACCTCGGTGTAGTTGTTGCTGCCGGTGTTGAACGTCAGGTTGGCGAAAGGAAGCAAGGTGGTCGACGAACTGGTGAAGATGATCGCTTGGTTGCTCGACGTGGTCGGCGCCGTATCCGGATTCCAATTGCTGGCAGTCGACCAAGACAAGTTGCTGCCGCCGCCGCCACCGTCCCAAGTGAATTGGGCGCGGGCGTGCGAAACGAGGAGCGGCAGCGCCGCAATGAGGAAGAGGCCTCGGCAGAATCCCGCGAACTGGTTGAAGGTCCAAAAAAGGGCGGGGCGGAAAGAAAGTGTTTTCATTGGAGCCGGAAGCGCGGGAAACATTGATATCGACACACCCGGGTCAACGCTCAAATTGGGGTAATAACCCTAGGGTTTGTGGCGCATCCCGGGCTCCCGCTCCCCGAGTCGGTCGGACCAGGCGTCCGGCTGTGGGGCGGAGGACACGTAGATGGGATGTGGGAGGCCTACGTGGCGCGGGGCGCAGCGGCGAAAAAACACCTAGTTTGCAATTTCGGCGTAGACAAGTGGGTGTATCACCCTATGCGTTGTGGTCAGTTTCATCCAACCCGACGTCTTTCCCCTTACCTGCACGCCCAATCTTCCCTATTTTATGAACTCAAGTCTTGCTTCAACCCTACTCTGCGCCGGCCGGCGGTGGCTGGCGGCATCGGCAGCAATTGTGCTCGGCGTATGTGCCACCTCCAGCGTTCAGGCGCAAGGGTCGGGTGGCGGTGGTTCGGTGCTCTATACGCCCGAGCAAACCAACATCCAGGGGCAGATCCCGTTCATGCAGGCGTATGTCTTGACGGTCACGTCACCGTCGAGCGCGGTCTCGGTGAATACCACGTGGCAGGTCACGGTGAATTCCAAGCCGGCTTCGGTTTCCGATGCGACGGCGCTGAGTTATCTTTCGTTCAGCTCCCCCGGCTTGGCTTTTTCCGCCGGAAACCAGCAGCGCACCGTGACGGTCACGATGAATGTGCCGTTGGGTGCGGTGGCCGGATCGTATGGCTACCAGATCAAGGCGATCGGCTGGTCCGGTAATCCCCAGAACTTCGGTGCCTCCATCAATGCGACGGTCACCGAGCCGCCGGCGGGGACGCCTCCGACCGTCCTGATCGCGTCGCCGGCCGACGGTGCGGTGATCCCGAATGTGGGCGGATTTCCGATGACGATCAATTTTTCCTACACGGCCTCGGTGGACGGGACGACGGCCACTCCGATCACGAGCGTGTCGGCGGAATTGAGCAGCGGTTCGGCCGTTAATTTCTCTTCGGTCACGGGCCTCGGCACGCTGGCGGTCGCGGCCTCCGGAACGTTGGTCGTGACGTCCCCCGGGTTGCACACCCTCACGGCGCGGGCGACCAATCTCGGCGGTTCCGCGACGGACACCAACAGTTTCACCATCACCGTTTTGGCGCCGCCGCCGACCGTGGTGATCAATACGCCTACGCCGAATACCACCCTGACTTATCGCGTTGGCGATCCGGCGCTTCAGGTTCCGTTCACGTTTACGGCGACGAGCAATGCCGGCGCGGTTCGCACGCTGACGGCCAAGGTAAACGGCGCGGTGACGACGTTCACGCCGTCCGGCATCGGTTCCCCGACCGCCACCGGCTCGATCCCGCTCTCCTACACCACGGCCGGTTCCCATACGCTGGAAGTGACCACGACGGATGATGTCGGGACGGCTGTCGCCAACTCGAACTTTTCGATCAACGTCATCGCGCCGACGCCGGTGATTGATATCACCAACCCGACCGAGGGCCAGATCTTCGATATCCCGAGCGGCCAGACGGCGACCAATGTCCCGTATCGCTTCGTCACCACCTCCAACAACGGCTTTGTGGTGGACTCGGTGAGCGCCAACCTCGGCACGATCACCGTGAGCGGTATCGCGACCACGGGCCTCGGCACCGCGACAGCGATCAGCACGGGCACGCTCTCCGGCCTGACCGCCGGCACTTACACCCTGACCGCCACGGGCGTCAGCGCTGGTATCAGTGTTTCGGATTCGGTCCGCTTCACGGTTC
This sequence comes from Opitutaceae bacterium, assembly GCA_044375835.1. Lineage (GTDB taxonomy): Bacteria > Verrucomicrobiota > Verrucomicrobiia > Opitutales > Opitutaceae > ER46. The sequence continues at coordinate 7,693 of JBILLY010000001.1, read as the reverse complement.
GTTCCTCGGCGGTTCCCCCGAGCGTCGTGATCAACACGCCGCCGGTCGGCTCGGTCTACACCCGCGTCTCCGGCGGTCCCGCGCTCCAGATCCCGCTCACCTTTACCGGCACGAGCAACACGCCGGGCGCCGTCATCACCCAGCTTCGCGCCTCGCTCGGGACCACGCAGCTGACGGTCACGCCCACGAACCTCAATACTCCGGTCGCCCAAGGCGCCGCCACGATGACGGTTTCGAACGCCGGCACCTACACCATCAGCGTCACGGCGATCGACGCCCACGGCACCGCCAGCGCGACCCGCAACTTCAGCGTCCAAGTCGTGCAAGGTAAGACCATCTGCGGCGACACGTTCTTCGACGTCGACTTCGACGGCCGGGAGGACTGCGGCGAGTTCGGCCTCGGCGGCGTCACCGTAAGGCTTTTCAGTTCCACCAACCAATTGCTCGACACCAAGACGAGCAGCAGCTGCGGCAGCTACTCGTTCACCGGTGTGGGGCCCGGCACCTACTCGGTCGTGGCGACGGCGCCCTCCGGGCTCAAGGGAACGACGACGCTGACCCGTGCCGTGACGATCACTGCCAGCACCGGCAACACCTGCACGTCTTCGACCGTGTGTGTGTCGAAGTTTGGCTTCGGTCTCGATTTCGCCGCGCTTCGTCCGATGACGGCCAACGGCTTCACGATCGGTTTCTGGAAGAACAACATCGACAAGGCCCTCGCCTGCCAGACCAACGGAACGCAAGTGTCGAAGTCCACGCTGACGACCTACACCTCTAGGATCGGTTGCTTCGGCCTCACGCCCTATGACAATATCTCGATGAAGACCGCCTCTTCGACGATGGGTTACAACGGCTCGAACTCCGTCTCCTTGCTCTCGAAGCAGCTGATTGCATCCGAATACAACTACCAGAACGGCGCCTTTATCAACGGCAACAAGACGCTCACGATGCTGTTCCTCTGGTGGGGTGAGTCCATCCTCGCTAACCCGAGCAAATACTCCAGCAGCTACGTGCTCTTCGCGAAGAACTGGTTCGACGCCTACAACAACTCCCACGGTGGCGCGATCAATGGCCCGCTGGCTCCCTGATTGATCCAGCTCTGACGTTTCTCTCCCAAGCCGCGCGGATCATCCGCGCGGCTTTTTTGTTTCAATTTCGCGAGTCTGGTGCCCGGGGCGGGACTCGAACCCGCACGCCCTTGCGGGCAGGGGATTTTAAGTCCCCAGTGTCTACCATTTCACCACCCGGGCGGTGCCCGCGCAGCATGGGAGCGGGCCCGACGCTGACCAGCACATAACGACCGGCGCGGGCATCCGGCCTCCACCCGGATTAGACCTTGCGGGTGCCGGGCGGAAAACCTCACGGTCGCCCCGGTGAAAATCGGATTTCTTGGCGGCAGTTTCGACCCGGTCCATTTCGGCCATCTCATGGCCGCGCAGGACGCGGTCGAACAGTGCAATCTGGACAGGCTGGTGCTCGTTCCCGCCGCCCAAGCTCCGTTGAAACCCAACGACGTGCAGTCGACGGCGGACGATCGCCTGGCGATGTTGCGGGCGGCGGTGGAGTGGGACCGGCGTTTTGAGATTTCGGACCTCGAGCTGCGCCGCGGCGGAGTGAGCTACACGATCGATTCGGCCCGGCATTTCCGCGGCCTCTACCCGGACGACCGCCTGTTCTGGATCATCGGCGGCGATCAACTGCCGAAATTGCACCTTTGGAAGGATATCGAAGAATTGGCGAAGATCGTGGAGTTCATTTTTCTCGAGCGGCCCGGATATCCGGTGCGCGCCACGCCCGACATCCCGGGTCTGCGCCTGCACCGTTGCGACGGACATCTCTTGGCGATCAGTTCCACGGAGTTGCGCGACCGTTCGCGCCGCAACCTCTCCTTGGACTATTTCGTGCCGCACAAGGCTATCGTTTACATTAGGGAGCACGGCCTCTATCGGGACAGCACATGAAATCGAAATCGTCGCCGGCACTGGAAGTCGCGAAGCTTTGCTGCCGGATCTTGGATGAAAAAAAAGCCGATGCGCTCACCGTGCTCAACGTCTCCGAGCAGTCTTCGATCACGGACTACCTCGTGATCGCGACCGCGACTTCGGAGCCGCACCTTCGCGCCTTGCGCAACGAGTTGGAAAAGGTGCTCGATGACGCCGGTGTCCGTCTGGTCGGTGCGGAGCGCACCCAGGAAAGCGGCTGGCTGGTGATCGATGCCTTCGATGTGATGATCCACCTGTTTCTCGGACCCACCCGCGAGCGGTTCGGCTTGGAGCGCCTTTGGCGGGATTCGACCGAGATCAACGTATCGAAACTGCTCGCGCCTCCGGCGAAGCGATCGCCGGCCAAGACCAAGACTCCGGTGCGACGGACGCCCAAGAAGCGGAAGTAACCGTCGCCTGGGTCAAAGGTCGGCGCGCGACGTGCGAACGCACCGGCCAATCGGGTAGGACTCGTAATAGACCTACGTATCGGTCGCCCGACTTTCTCCTTGTGAGTCTTATCGCAACTGACATGCTCCGCGTCCACTGCTCACATTTGAGCGAGTATCATCCATAATCGTCAGTTGATTCGTTTCACCATGAAAAAGTCCTCCAACAAGGGTTTCACCCTCGTCGAAATCATGATCGTCGTCGTCATCATCGGTCTCTTGGCCGCGATGGCGATTCCCGCCTTCCAGAAGGTCCGCGTCGCTTCGCAGGACAAGGCCGTGTTGAACAACGCCCGCCAGATGGCCGCCGCGGCCGACCAGTATTACCTCGAAAACGGCGCGACGTTTGCCAATTCCTCCTCCCTCGTCGGCCCGACGAGCTACGTGAAGGCGCTCAACACCGTCGCCAGCGAGACCTATCCGACCATCTACACGCAGGGTATCACGATCACGATCACGGGTATCGCCAACGCCCGCACGATCACCTACGCTCCCTGAGTGCGTCTGAGTTGATTTTCTCCCTAACCGCCCGAGTTCCTCCGGGCGGTTTTTTGTTATCCATTCCGGGCGAGAATTGCCGTCGTTCACCTGACTCGGCGGGGCTTCGGGTCGTCGGGGTTCCGACGGCGTGTGGCCGTGTCCGGATGGTGCGGACCGACGGCGGAAACGACGCCCGATCAACTCGTTGCCATGAGCAGCATATCTTCGTCCCGTTCGGGATTCACCCTCGTGGAGATCATGATTGTCGTCGTCATCATCGGGATGCTGGCGGCGCTCGCGATCCCCGCTTTCAACAAGGTCCGCACGTCTTCGCAGGACAAGGCCGTGCTCAACAACGCCCGGCAGATGGCGGCGGCGGCGGATCAATACTTCCTCGAGAACGGAGCCACGTTCGTCGCCTCCACCAGCCTGCTGGGTGCGACCAACTACGTGAAGTCGCTCAACACCGTTTCGAGTGAGACGTATCCGTCGTTCTACACCCAGGGCGTCACCGTGACCATCGTGGGAGTCGCCAACTCCCGGACGATCACGTTCGCCCCGTAACCCTCGTCCGGAGCGGGCGACGGCAACCCGTCGTCGCCCGTTCCGCCGGTTTCCCGCCCGGTGGTCGACGACCGGCGCAACACTCTGGCGTGTTGACGCGCGTCGCCGATTTGCGGGTAGAATTTTCCGATGTCTTTTGCCGCTCTCGCCCCCAGCCTGCGCGAACGACGGTTCGTCTGTCTTCTCGCCGCCATCGTGGTGGCGCTGATCCTCGCGTTCGTGGCGGTGCCGGACAAGGAGGCGGAGAAGCTCGTTTCCCACGCGGGGTTTTGGTTCGTGATGGTGGCGTTTGCGCTTTGGCTGCACGCGCTTTGGGCCACGTTCCGACCCGACTTTGCTCGGGACCGGTGGCGCCGGATCGATTGGGTGTCCGTCGGGGTGATCGGTCTCGGCGGGAGCGTCCTGCTGGCGCACGAAGCGTTCGGCTTCAAGATCGTGATGGACGAGCTCATGCTGCTCGGCACGTCGATGAGCATGCACCTCGACAAATCGGTGCTGACCCCGCTGCGCGGCAACGACATCCAGGGAGCTTTCGTGATCGTGGAGGGCATCGTGGACAAGCGGCCCCTGTTCTTCCCGTTTCTGGTTTCCCTGCTGCACGACGCGACGGGCTACCGGCCGGAAAATGCGTTCGTGCTGAACGGGGTGCTCACCTTTGTGTTCCTCGGCTTGGCCTGCGGACTCGGGCGGCTGCTGGCCGGGCGGCTCGCCGGCTGGCTCGCGGTCGTGCTGCTGGCGGGTCTGCCGTTGCTCGGACACAACGCGACGGGCGGCGGCTTCGAGCTGCTGAACCTGGTGATGATCCTCACGACGTTGCTGCTCGGGGTGCGCTACCTCGAGCGACGCGACGCCGCGGCGTTGACGGCGTTCTGCTACGCTGGGCTGTTGCTCGCGCAGGTGCGGTATGAATCCGTGATCTACCTGCTGCCGGTCGCGCTGGTGGTGCTGGCGGGTTGGTGGCGCGACGGACGCGCGACGGTGACGTGGCCGTTGGTCGCGGCGCCTTTGCTGATGGTGCACTATCCGCTGCAGCACCGCATTTTCGATCTGCGGGCGTCGGCCTGGGAGATGTTCAGCAAGCCCGGCTACACCGAGCCGTTCTCCGTCGCCTACATCCCGGAAAATCTGGTGCACGCGCTGAAGTTTCTCTTCGGGAAACCCGCCGACCAGCCGAACTCGCTGGTGCTTTCGGTGCTCGGTTGCATCGCGGTGCCGTTCTTCGCGTTGCTGGTCGCGAAGCGTTTGCGCGCGCTGCGCGACGAAGGGCCGGCGAGCGTGGCCGTGACGCTGTTCAGCGTGGGTTTCGCGGTCCAATTCGCGCTGATGATGTGCTATTTCTGGGGGAAATTCGACGACGTCGTGATCCGGCGCCTGAGTCTGCCGACGCATCTCGGCCTGGTCGTCGCGGTGCTGGCAGTGCTGCCGCAGCTCGCGAAACCGGCGGTGATGCGCGTGCTGCTGGGCGTCGCCCTGCTGGCGCTCGTGGCGCGCAGCGTGCCGTCGATGGCCGCGCATGCCTACAGCCAGGAATACATCCCAGGCCGGGAGACGGCGTGGCGGCGGGAGTTCATGCGTGCGCAGTCGCGGCCGGACTACCTGATGATCGACAACGACGCGACCCTGTGGGTGACCCACCGCGTGTCGGCCACGCCGACGGTCACGGCGGTGAAGCGGCAGGTCGACATCGCTTTCCACCTGCGCAACCGGACGTTCTCCGAGGTGTTTGTTTTCCAGCGCTACCTGATCGATCCGGACACGGGCAAGATGACGCTCCGCGTGGGCGACGACCTCGGGCCGGCGTTCGTGCTGGAGCCGGTGGCGGAGCGGCGGCTGCAGTTTCTCACTCTTTCGCGGATCAGCCGGGTGAAAGAAATCCGCGTGAACGGCGAGGTGACGTCGGCGCCGGATCCGGTGACGGCGACCGTGCCGAGCAAGCGGGCCGAGGTCGAGAAAGCGCGGGCGCTGTTTCTCGAGAGCTACATGAAGCAGTTGCCCTGAGCGGGTGCGATCGGAGCCGTGAGTCCCACCCTCGCACGCTTGATGGCCGCGGCCGGCGAACCGGAGACGCGGCGGCGTCTTTTGCTCTTCGGCGCGAGCGGCGTGGCGGCCGTCGCGATCGGGTTCCGGCTGGTGGCGCCGGAGCAGGCGGAGCCGTGGATCGTGCACGGCGGCTACTACTACATTCTCGGGGTGTTCGCCGCGGCCCTGGTGTTCGCGGGCCGCGTGCTCGCGGCGCGGCCGGAGGCGTGGCGACCGTGGCTGCGCCGGCCCGGCGCGGACGGCGCGGTGCTGGCGCTCGGGTTGGCGGTGGCGATCGGCAGCGACCAGTTCGCGCACAAAGTGCTGTTCGACGAATACGTGCTGCAGGGGACGGCGTGGCACCTGCACGCCACGAAGGAAGTCGGCACGCCGGTGCGGGCCTACGAGTTCGCCGGGACCTGGCTCGCGACGGATGCGTTCCTCGACAAGCGGCCGTTCTTTTTCACGTTCGTGGTCTCGCTCGTCCACGACCTGACCGGGTTCCGGCAGGAAAACGCGTTCGTGGTCAACGTCGCCTGCGCGGCGATCTGTCTCGGCCTCACCCTCTGGCTGGTGCGGGCGCTGACCGGCCGCGCGGGGGCGGCGCGGATCGCCGTGCTGCTGCTGGCGACGCTGCCGCTTTTCGGGCAGAACGCGACCGGTGCGAGCATGGAGATCCACAATCTGGCGATGATCGCCGCCACGCTCGTGGCGGCGACGCTCTACCTGCGGGCGCCGGACGACGACCGGCTGGCGCTGCTGGTGCTGACGGCGGTGCTCCTCGCGCAGAGCCGCTACGAGTCGGTCATCTTTGTGGTGCCCGTCGCGGCCGCGGTGGCGATCGGCTGGGCGCGGGCGGGCAGGATTTTGCTCCCGTGGCCGGCGCTGGTCGCGCCGCTGCTGCTTGTCCCGTATGCGTGGCATAACCGCTACGTGGATACCAAGCCCGTGCTCTGGCAGCTGCGCGAGGGCGACACCGGGCGGTTCGGCCTGCACTACCTCCCGGGGAATCTGGAAGGCGCGCGGAACTTCTTTTTCTCGGTCTCGCCGGGGCAGCCGGCCTCGCTCGCGCTGTCGTTGGCGGGCCTGGGCGGGCTCGGATGGGCGTTGTGGCGGTGGACGCGGCGCAGCCGGGAGGCGGGCGGCGGCTGGGCGCGTTGGCGGCCGGAAGAGACGGCCGTGGCGCTCGTCGGCGCGGGCATCGCGGCCAACGTGGCGATGCTGCTCTTCTACTACTGGAGCCGCTTCGACGAGCCGATCACGGCGCGGTTCGCGCTGCCGTTCTGTTTCCTGCTCGCGGTGGCGGGCGGGTGGGTGGTCGGGCGGGCCGCGGACCGGTTCCGCAAGGCGACCGCGGCGGCTGCGCTGGGGTTGGCGGCATGGGTCGCGGTCTGGGGCGCGCCGGCCTACGCGCGCCGTCTCTACACCCTGGAAAACCAGGTGATGCACGAGACGGACTGGGAGCTGGAGCTGGCGATGAGCCGCCCCGGCCCGGTGCTGGCGATCACGAACAAGGCCACGATGCCCTTCCTGCTGCGGCGTATCCCGGCGATCAATACGTCGATGGCGGGAGCGCGCGCGTCGCGGATCGCCTGGCACCTGCGGCAGGGGACGTTTCGCGAGGTGATCGTGGCCCAGGTGGTGCGGCCGACCTCGGCGCAGGGCGATGCGGGCGTGGAGCCGGGCGACGTGCTGCCGCCGGAGTTCAAGCTCGAGACCATCGACCGGAAGCGTTTCGGCACGCGGTGGATCCGCGTGAGCCGCGTGGTGTCGATCGATCCCGTGCCGGCGGCGCCGGCCGCGCCCGTCAGCGGCGGGCAGTGACGGCCTGCTCGATCGCGGATTGCCAGGCGCGGACGTCGGGGCCGGTCGCGGCCGCGACTTCGGCGGCGGTGAGGCGATGGACGAGCACGGTGTGCGCGACGATGGCGTCGGGCCGGCGGGCGCGCAGGTAGTGGCAGAGGCGGGCGAAGCGCAGGGTCTCGTAGGTCTGCCAGAGCGCGAGCCACTGGTCGGGCGGGCGTTCGCGGTCGAGCGCGGGGCGTTGCGCGGGGTTCCAGTAGTAGGCGAGGAGAGTGGGCTCCAGTTTCCGCAGGGTCTGGAATTGGTTCTCGTTCTCGATCGTCCAGGGACCGCGGTAGTTGCTGTAGACGTGCTGGAGCATGCTCGCGCTGACGGCGTAGAGGCCGGCGTCGAGGG
>JBILLY010000894.1:0-2686 GCA_044375835.1 Opitutaceae bacterium | reverse complement strand
CGGGCGGGGAAAGTGGAAGTCCGGCTGGCGCGGGAGCGCGATGGCGCGGATGCCCTCGTAGAAGGCGCTGCCGGTGCCGAAGTAGGCATGGAAGACTTTTTCGCCGCCGGCGTGGCGATCGAGCCAGGTCTTGAGCGCGGGCAGGTCCTGGCCCCAGTCGAGCGAGCTGTCGACGAGGTGGCGCCAGCCTTGGTCGGAGCCGCCGACGATCGCGTTGAAATACGCGAGGTGATGGGGGCGCGTGCGGAGCGATTCGGCCGCGTGCCAAGCGACCGCGCCGGCGACAAGGATGGCGGCGAGCGGACGGCGAAACTCGAGCCGGCGGCCGAGCCAGCCGGCGGCGATGAAAAGGACCGGGTAGATCGGAAGAATGTGGCGGTGGCCGATGTTGAGGTGGCTGACGAGCGACGTCGCCCAGTAGACGACGAAGAGCGCGGCGAGCGGGGCCAGCGGCAGGAGCCGGCGGAGCGTGGCGCCGAAACCGAGGGCGACGGCGCGCAGGACGGCGGTGCAGAGACCGCCGGCGAGCAAGAGCAGCAGCGGCGGCGTGGTTTTGATCAGAAAAGCCCAGGGGAAAAACGTGATCCAGCCGGTGAGCCCGTATTCGCCGCTCATGAAGGCGCCGCGCGCCTGGGAGAAACTGAGCACGTAGGTGAAACCGTAGAGCCACGCTTCCGGAAAAAGGCGCCATTCGTTGATCTGCCAGAGCACGCGGGCCGTGCCGCCGAGGTTGGAGAGGACGAAGCCCCAGCCGTGGTTGAAACTGGATTCGGGCGACGAGCCGAACGCGAACGGGGTGTAGCGGAAATCGTAGAACGCCCAGATGATCGCCCACGCGGCGACGACGTGGAGCAGCGTCGAGAGCGCGAGCCGGCGGAGGATTGCGGTCCACGCCAGTCCGGGTCGCGCGGTCGGGATCCAAGCGAGCGCGGTGAGCGCGAGCATCGGCGGCAGGAGGACGGCGGAGAACTTGGCGACGAAGGCGAGGCCCGCGGCGAGGCAGCTGAGCGCGCACCAGCGCCAGCCGGGCACGTGCAGGTGCCGCCAATAGGCGCCGACGGAGGCGAGAAAGCACGTCGTCATGACGAGGTCCGAGGTGGCGAGCGCGCCGTGGGCGAGAAATGTCGGGCAAAACGTGTAGAGCCCCAGCGCGAGAAAGGCGCCGCGCCAGCCGAAGAGGGCGCGCGTCCAAAAGAAGACGAGCAGGCCGGTGAGCGCGCTGACGAGCGCGATGACGCCGCGGCCCTGGAAGACGCGTTCGTCGGTGGAGAGGCCGCGTTCGAAGAAGAACGTGTGGCCGTAGCGCCAGACGTTGGCCGTGGTCCAGAACTCGCCTTCGCGCGGCGGGAGCGGATCGCCGGCGAGCAGCATCGGCAGCGCGGCGAGGCGCTGGGGCAAGTTGCCGTTCTCGGGTTGGAGCCGGTAGTCGCTGAAAGAGTTGTAGGCGTGGCCCGCGGTGAAGTGCGCGATCTCGTCGGAGGTTATGCTCTTGCCGGCGCTGGCGGTGACGGCGAGCAGGGCGTGCAGCAGCGCGAGCAGCACGGCGAGCGCGACGAGGAAGGACGGCGAAGGCTGGCGGCGGGGGCGATCCACGGGCGGGCGTCAGCGTGCGGCGGGGGCGTCGGGTGACAACGCGCGCGCGAGGAGGGCGTTCCAAGCGGCGAGCGAGTCGCCGGTGGCGGCGCGCACTTCGCCGGCGCCGAGGCGGTAGACGAGAATGGAGTGGCCGACGGAGGCGTCGGGCGGGCGGACGCGCAGGTAGTGGCAGAGCCGGGTGAAGCGCAGCAGGTCGTAGCGGGCCCACGCGCGCTGCCACTGGGCGGCGGAGACCTCGCGCTCGAGTTCGGCCCGGCGCGCGGGGTTTTTGAAATACTCGGCGAAGGCTGGCTCCTGCGCGCGCAGCGACTGGAACTCGGCTTCGAGCGCGGGCGTCCACGGCCCGCGGGCGGGGCTGTAGACCTGGACGAGCGCGGTGGCGCTCACGCAGTAGAGGCCGGGGCCGAGCGCGGTGGGGGCGACGGGGCGGCGGAAGCCGTTGACGAAGGGGAGGCGGCGGACGGCGAGGCCGTAGTAGTCGGGTTCGCCGGAGCCGAAGTAGGAGAGGAAAACCGGCACGGCGGCGGGGCCGGAATTGTTTTCCGCGAGCCAAGTCCGGAGGCCGGCGAGGTCCTGGCCCCAGTCGAGCGAGCTGTCGACGAGCAGGCGCCAGGCGCGTTCGGGGCCGCCGGCGAGGGCGTTGAAATAGGCGAGGTGGTGCGGGTAGATGCCGGCGACGGCGAAGGCCTGGAGCGCGATGAGTGCGGTCGCGGCGGCGAGCGGGCGCCACGGGCAACGCGCGGCGAGCAGGCCGGCGACGATGAAGAGCGCCGGGTAGAGGGGGAGCAGGTGGCGGTGGCCGATGTTGAGTTTGCTGGTGAGCGCGACGCCGCCGTAGACGAGCGCGAGCGCAAGCAGCGGGGCGAGGCGCAGCAGCCAAGGGCGCAACGCGCGCCAGCGCGCGGCGGCGAAGACCAGCGCGCCGGCGGCCGCGGCGAGTTCGGCGAGCGTGGATTTCCAGGCGAACGCGAGGGGGAAAAACATTCGCCAACCGGTGTCGCTGAACTCGCCCGCGAGGTAGGCGCCGCGCTGGAGCGAGCCGAGGTAGGTGTGGGTGTAGCCCCAGACAAAGGCTTCGGGCAGCAGGCGC
>JBILLY010000758.1:0-3151 GCA_044375835.1 Opitutaceae bacterium | reverse complement strand
GACGAACTGGAGCAACTCGGCGTGCCCGTGACGCGCACGAAGGCGGCGAGCAGTCCGGAGACGGCGGCGCAGAAGACCCTGTTGCAGGGCATCGAGGCGGAAGGGCGGCAGAAACTTTGGCGTTGGTTCATCGCGGCGACTTTAGCCGTGTTGCTGTTCGAGTCGGCGCTCGCCGGCTGGACGGCGAAACGATCCGCGTCGCAACCGAACGAGGTGACACCATGAACGACGACTTCCTGAAAATCCGGCTCGAGCGCGTGGCCCGGCGGCAGCGTTGGTTCGGCCTGTGGCGGAAGCTGTCGGCCTGCTGGGCCGCGGCGGCCCTCGTCTGCGTGGCCGTGGCTTGGGTGCAGCAGCAGGCGGGGTGGGTGTCGCCGTTGACCTTGCCGGTGCTCGTGGCCGTCGCGCTCGGCGTGTTGGTGGGCGTAGGCGTGTTGCACCTGACGGTGCCGACCGACTACCGCTGGCTCGCGCGCCGCATCGAGGCGAAGCATCCGGAGCTCAACGGCGTGCTGCTCACGGCGGTGCAGACCCGCCTGGATCGCACCAAGGAACCGGGCTATTTCGAGCATCGCATCATCCAGGAAGCGACGGCGAAGAGCCAGGAGCAGGATTGGCGCGATATTCTGCCCACGCGGCGGCTGCTGGTGGGGCAAGCGGTGCACATCGGCGCGCTGGTGTTGTTTGGCTTCGCGTTGTCGTATCTGCGGCTGCCGACGATCCACGGCGAGACGCCGAAGTGGGTGAGCGCCGACGGGGTGTCGGTGACGCCGGGCGACGCGAAGGTCGAGCGCGGCGACAGTTTCGTGGTGCTGGCGCGGTTCGGCGGCGCGCTGCCGCCGGGCGTGACGATGATCGTGAACGAAACCAACGTCGCGCCGCGCACGGTGCCGCTGGTGAAGAGTCTCGCCGATCCGGTCTACGGCGGGAGCCTGCCGGAGGTGAACGCCGACTTCACCTACAGCCTCGAATATCGCGGCGAGAAGACCCGCGATTTCAAGGTCACCGTTTACGAACACCCGCGGCTGGTGCGCTCCGACGTCGACCTGAAATTCCCCGACTACACCAAGCTCGCGCCGAAGCGCATCGAGGACACGCGCCGCGTCAGCGCGGTCGAGGGCACGCGGCTGGATTTCGCGCTGCAACTGAACAAGCCGGTGAAGTCGGCGAAACTCGTGTCGCGCGATCCGAAGCAGAAGGCGACGATCGACCTCGCCGTGACGCCCGACAAGGCGGTCGCGACGCTGCCGGCCTTCGTGCCGGCGAAGAGCGGCACCTACGAACTGCAGCTCGTCGATGCGGAAGGGCGCGCGAACAAGATCGCGTCCAACTTCATCATCGACGTTCAACCCAACCGCCCGCCGGAGATCCGCCTCACGTCGCCGCGCGGCGATGTGCGCCCCTCGGCGCTCGAGGAAGTGACCTTCGACGGCACGGTGTGGGACGACTTCGGCACGCCCGCCTACGGGATCGCCTACGCCCTCGCCGGCGCGGAGCCGAAGTTCATCGAACTCGGCAAGGACGGCGGGCCGAAGGAGAAGCGGACACTCCAGCATCTGCTGAATCTCGAGGAGCTGAAGGCGAAGCCGGACGACTTGATCTCCTGGTTCGCCTGGGCCGACGACATCGGGCCCGACGGCAAGGTCCGGCGCACGAACGGCGATCTCTTTTTCGCCGAAGTCCGGCCCTTCGATGAGATCTTCCGCGAGGCGCAGAATATGGAGGGCGGCGGCGGAGGCGGCGGCGGCGGCAACGAACAGCGCAAGATCACCGAGCTGCAGAAGCAGATCATCAACGCCACGTGGAAGCTGAAGCGCGACGGCGCGTCCTCCGGCTACGCGGCCGACGTGAAGGTCGTGCTCGAGTCGCAGCAGCAAGTGCTGATGCAGGCGCAGGAGGCCGCCGAGGAAGCGCGCTCCCCGCGGCAGCAGGCGCTCTGGAAGGCCGCGACCACCGAGATGGAAAAGGCCATCGAGCACCTCACGGCCGCGTCCGGCGATCCGGGCCCGCTCACAGCGGCGCTCGCCGCCGAGCAGACCGCCTACCAGTCGCTGCTGAAACTCCAGGGCCGCGAAACCAACGTCACCCGCCGCAACAGCAAGGGCGGCGGCGGGGGTGGCGGCGGCAACCAGCGCCAGATCGACCAGCTCGACCTCCAGCAGGCGGAGAATCGTTATGAGACCCAGCGGCAAGCCCAGGCGCCCCAAAACAAGGAGCGCCGCGAGCAACTCGCGGTGATGAACCGCCTGCAGGAGCTGGCGCGCCGCCAGCAGGACCTGAACGAACGCCTGAAGGAACTGCAGACTTCGCTCCAGGAAGCGCAGACCGAGCGCGAGAAGGAAGAGATCCGCAAACGCCTCAAGCGGCTCGAGGAGGAGCAGCGCCAGATGTTGGCCGACGCCGACGAGGTCCGCCAGCGCATGGACCGCGCCGAAAACCAGTCGAATATGTCGCAGCAGCGGCAGCAGCTGGACCAGACCCGCGAGGATATCCAGAAGGCGGCCGACGCCGCCGCCGACGGCTCCGTCTCCCAGGCGCTCGCATCCGGCACACGCGCCCAGCGGCAGCTGCAGGAGATGCGCGACGAGATGCGCAAACAGAACTCCAGTCAGTTCGCCGACGACCTCCGGCAGATGCGGAGCGAGGCCCGCGACCTCGCGACCCGGCAGGAGCAGATTTCCCAGAAACTCGACCAACTCGCCGAGGGCAAACAGCAGCAGCGCAAGACGCTCTCCGATTCCGGCGACCGCAAGGAGTTGATGGACGAACTCGCCGGGCAGAAGGAGAAATTGAACCGCCTGGTTGATCGCGCCACGCAGCTCAGCGAGCAGGCCGAGAACAGCGAGCCGCTGCTCTCGCGTCAGCTCTACGACAGCATCCGCAAAGTCAGCCAGGACGACGCCAACACCGTGAAACAAACCCGCTCCGAACTGCTCGGCAGCGGTATGTTGACCCGCGACCTGAACGACCGGCTCACGAAGTCCATGGAGCGCGAGCAAGGCGGCCGGGTGCTCGACCTCGCGCAGGATATGTTGCGCGAGGGCTATTTGCCGCAGGCGCGGCGCGCCGGGCAAAGCGCGCGCGCGGAAGTCGACGAACTGAAGCGCGGCGTCGAACGCGCGGCGGAGAGCGTGCTGGGCGACGACGCCGA
>JBILLY010000757.1:0-3152 GCA_044375835.1 Opitutaceae bacterium | reverse complement strand
CGTCGCGCTCGAGACTTTGCCGGATGAAGCCGGCGAGGTCGCCGCGTTGATCGGCCCCGAGTCGCTGCTCCGCCGCCGCGAATTCGCCGGCTACGAACTGCTCGAGGAGCTCGGCCGCGGCGGCATGGGCGTCGTCTTCCGCGCCCGTCAGCCCAAGCTCGGCCGCGAGGTCGCGCTCAAAGTCATCGCCGCCGGCGAACTCGCCTCGCCGCGCATGATCGAGCGTTTCCGCACCGAGGCCGAGGCCGCCGCCCGCCTCCAGCACCCGCACATCGTGCCCATCCTCGACGTCGGTTCCGTCGAGGGCTGGCACTACCTCTCGATGCGCCTCGTCGCCGGCGGCACCCTCGCCGGCCGGCTCCAGCAGGGCCGGCTCCCCGTCGACGCCGCCGTGCGCATCGTCGGCGTCATCGCCCGCGCCGTGCACCACGCGCACCAGCACGGCGTCCTCCACCGCGACCTCAAGCCGACCAACATTCTGCTCGATGCCCGCGGCGAGCCCCACCTCACCGACTTCGGCCTCGCCAAGATCGTCGAGCAAAACCGCGACTTCACCCTCACCTCCGCCGTGCTCGGCACCCCTGCCTACATGGCGCCCGAACAAGCCGCCGGCGAGACGCGCGATGCCACCGTCGCCGCCGATGTCTACAGCCTCGGCGCCATGTTCTACGAGATGCTCGCCGGGCATCCGCCCTTCGCCGCCGCCAACACGCCCGCCCTGCTCCGCCGGATCAGCGAAGAAAGCGCGCCGACCTTCCACCGCGAAGCCGGCACCGACCACGACCTCGAGATCGTCGCCCTCAAGTGCCTCGAGAAAAACCCCGCCCGCCGCTACGCCAGCGCGGCCGAGTTTGCCGACGACCTCGACCGCTGGCGCCGCGGCGAACCGATCATCGCCCGCGCCGCCACCCGCTGGGAGCGCCTCGCCAAGTGGACCCGCCGCCACCCCGCCAAGGCCGCCCTCGCCGTCCTCGTCCCGCTCCTCCTCCTCGTCATCACCGCCGGCTCCGTCTGGTTCAACCTGCGGCTCTCCGCCTCCGGCCACGCCCTCGAAGCCAGCATCCGCGCCACCCAGCGCCAGCTGCTCTCCCAGCGCCTCGGCGAAGCCGGCCGGCTCGCCGCCGACCACGACAGCTACGGCGCCCTGCTCGCCCTCGTGCCCGCCCTCGAGATCGAGCGCGCCCTCGGCGAACCCGTGCCCCGCGCCCGCGAACGCGCCGAGCTCATCTGGCAACTCACCCCGCGCCTCGTCCGCCTGTGGGACGCCCGCGGCACGCCCGCGACGCTCGCCTTTTCGCCCGACGGCACCCGCCTCGTCGCCACGCTGCGGCACGGCGGCGAGCGCGCGTGGGACCTGGTCGCCGGCCGGGAAATTTCCGGCACCGACCCCGGCCCCGGCGAAACCACCGCCCACTCGCCGCTCACCGGCACGCTGCTCAGTCCCGACGGCCGCTGGCGCTCCGTCGCCGCGGACAACACCGCCGTCGTCTCCGATGCGCGCACCGGCGCGGTGCGCTTCAAGGTCGCGCCGCCCAACGTCCTCCTCGACCTGACCTTCAGCCCCGACAGCGCCTTCTTCGCCACCGCCTCCTTCGGCGGCCAAGCCGAGGTGCGCACCGCCGCCGACGGCAAACTCCACCAGCAACCGATCCGCCACGAAAACGGCGCCAACCGCGTCCTCTACAGCCCCGACGGCCGCTGGCTCGCCACCGCCGGATTCGACTACCGCGTGCGCCTCCACCACGCGCGCAGCCTCCTCCAGGCCGCCCCCACGCTGCCCCACGGCGCCCTCGTCGAGGCGATCGCCTTCAGCGCCGACGGCCGTTTCCTCGCCACCGGCGACGCCTGGGGCACCGTCCGCATCTTCGACCTCCACCTGCCCGCCCTCGTCGTCCCGCCGCAGGTTTCCCTCGCCCGCAAAACCAACGTCAGCCCCGACGGCCGCCGCGCCGCCCTGCTCGCCGGCAGCCGCGACGTCCGCCTCTGGGACATCACCGCGCAGCGCTTCGACGGCGAGCCGCTGCCCGGCCGCGGCTCCATCTCGCAGGCGATCTTCGATGCCTCCGGCCGCCACCTCGCCGTCTGCCTCGGCAAAGACGGTGTGCGCGTCTGGGCCCTCGCCGCTCGCCGCGTCGTGCTCGATCTCGCCTCCGTCGGCGTCGCTACCGCCGTCGCCTTCGACCCCGCCGGCGATCGCCTGCTCGTCGCCTTCGACGACGCCACCGGCCAAGTCTGGCGCATCGCCGACGGCCAACCGGCCGGCCCGCGCCTCGCGCGCACCGCCTACGCCGACGGCCGCCCCTACACGCCCACGTGGAAATGGGGCGTCGTCGGCGCCGAGTCGCGCTGGAGCCCCGACGGCAAATGGATCGTCCTCGCCGGCGGCCTCGAGGGCGCGACTGTCTGGGACGCCGCCACCGGCGCCCCCGTGGGCGATCCGCTCAACGGCCCCGCCGAGGTCCGCGCCGTCAGTTTCAGCCCCGACCACCGCCGCCTCCTCCTCGCCTTCAACGACCGCAACGTCGACCCGTCCTACGCGCGCATGTATGCGCTGCCGGACCTCCGCCCCCTCGGCCCGCCCCTGCGCCACGGCGACGGCGTCACCGGCGCGCTCTTCGCCGCCGACGGCGCCGTCGTCGTCACCGCCGGCCAGGACAGCGTCGTCCGCCTTTGGCACGCCGACGACGGCCGCCCCGCCGCGCCCGAGTTTCGCCACGGCGCCCTCATCAACACCCTCAGCCTCCGGCCCGGCCGCGATGTCCTCGCGACCGCCTCCGCCGACCGTCGGGTGCGTCTCTGGGATGCGTCGCGCGGCGAGCAGATCGCGGAACCGTTCACGTTCGGCTACGGCATCGTGACCGCCGTGCACACGCCCGACGGCGCGACCTTGCTCCTCGGCGCGCCGAACCGTGCCGCCCGCCTCGTCCATTTCCAACGCGTCCCGTGGCCCGACGACGCCTGGCAACGCCTCGCCCACTGCCTCAACGGCGCCACCCTCGACGAGCGCGGCCTGCGCCGCGCGCTCACCTCGCGCGAACTCGCCGACACCTTCGCCGCTCTCCGCGCCGGCCAGCCCGCCGACTTCGCCTGGCCCGTCGACTCCGCCGCCTGGCACCACCCGAGCGCCGCCCTCGCCGAATCCGAACGCGACC
>JBILLY010000756.1:0-3156 GCA_044375835.1 Opitutaceae bacterium | reverse complement strand
AGTCGCGTGGCCACGGGCCCCGCGACCACCGCGAGAAACAGCCCGAGGGCGCACAGCAGCGTGAAACGCGTGCGCGCGGCCGGGAGCGCGAGGCAGGCGAGGCCGAGCCCCGCGACGGTCAGCCAGGGCGGCAATGCCGCGCCCGCGGGAAATCCGGGGATGTCGCCGAAAAGCGCGAAGGTCCCCAGCCCGAAGACGGCCGGGCGCAGGGCGGCGGGGCGGGGCGCGGCGGTCGCGCGGTCGAGCGCGCGCCACAGCAGAAGCGTCGAGGCGAAACCGAGCAGGCCGGGGAGCAACGTCGCTGCGAGCGCGACGGGGGCGAACCACGCCGGCCGGGCCGCGTCGTCGAGCGCGAGCGTCACGGCGAGCACCAGCGCGGCGCACTCCGCGGCGACGAGATGCGTCGCCGCGGGGATGCGCCGCGGGCCGCGATCGTTCCAGAGCCGCCGCGCGAATTCCCACAGCACCATCCCGCTGAGGAGGGCGGCGAGCGGGCGCCAGGTCTGGTCGGCGGGCCCGGCGGCGGCGCCGCCGGTTTCCACCGCGGCGAGCGCCACGCTTTCCGCCAGCATGCGCGTGACGCAGAATGCGAACAACCAGCCCGCGTGCCGCCGGCCGAAACCGCCGGGCAGGCTCGGCACGACGGCCGCGAGGGCTGCGGCGACGAGCCACCCGATGCCGACTGCGAAGGCGAGGTATTCGTTGAACAACATCCGGGTCGCGGGCGGCGCTCAGGACGCGTCGAGCCGCGCGATGAGCGCGAGGCGCTTGTCTTCGATTTTCCAGTAGCTATCGACCACCTTCGACAGGGCGGGGGCCGTCATCCGGCTGATGGCGGGACCGTAGAAATTCTTGAAGCGCGGCCGGCCTTCGTTGGCCCAAAACTCGTTGGCGCGCAGGTCGATTTTCCCGCCCTCGCGGCGCGCGGCGAGCTCCTGCAACTCGCCGATGAGATCGCCGTAGAGATTCAGCGTGCGCTGCTTGTTGTAGACCAAGGGGCCGAAGAGATCGACGAGCGTGAACAGCACGCCGCCGGATCCGTCCCATTTGAAACCGGCGCCGAGGGGGCTGCCGGAGAGCCAGCCGGCGACACCGGCGTAATCGATGGCGACGAAGCGCCGCGCGCCGGCTTCACCGCCCACGCCGAGCTTGAGCGCCGCGGACATCCGGGCGCGGAGGGCGGGGGAGACGGACGTGCGTTGCAACGTGAACGCCGCCGCGTCGATCAGCATCTGCTGCACGACGCGCGCGACCATGAGCCGGACGAGCGAGCGTCCGGAAGGCTCCAGCTTGCGGGCGGCTTCGAGGACGGGAAGCAGGGTGGTGAACGCGTCGTCGCCGCGGCCGTCGAGGGCGAGCAGACCGGCCTGCGCCGTGGCGCGTTGCGACAGCAGCCGCCACGCGCTGAAGCGGATGATGTCGGCGCCGATCGACGCTTCGCCCAGATCGCCGATGCGGTCGAAGGCGTTGAGCTCGTCGAGCCAGCGGCGTTGCGGCGCGAGGGCGGCCCAGTCGGCCTCGATGTCGGCGCGACGCTCGTGGAGGAACTGGACGAACGCGTCCGGCTTGTCGGGTCCGACGGGCAGCCCGACGAGCTTGAACTTGTGTTTCTCGAGCGCGAGCGCCTCGGGCGCGGGGTGCAGTTTCCCGTAACGCATCAGCACGGCGTAGCTTTTTTCCGCGCCGGGAAAGGCGGGCGCCATTTCCTCGAGGATGATGGTGCGCCGGGACGGTTCGTCGACCGCGAGGTAGACGAAGACGGGAACCACCGCGAGCCAGCCGCCGCCGATCAGCCACCACGAGCGCACGCGCAGCCGCCACGCGAGAACAAGCAGGCCGATGAAGGTGAAGCAGAGGAAGAGAAGCGTCGCGCCGGCGCCGACCCGGTTGCCGGAGTCTTCCCCAGGGCTGGCGCGACCGGAGAGTTGGCCCAACGCCTCGGCGACCGAGCGCATGGGCGGTGTCGAGAGCAGCCACAGGCCGAAAAGAAACGTGAGCGCGAGCGAGAGGGCGACGAGGGCGAAGCTGCGCGAAGCGCGGAGGCCGATGGCGTCGCGGGTCCGAGCCGGAGCGGCGGGTGGCGGTGTGGGAGCGGTGGTTTCGGGGGTGTGCATGGAGGAGGGCCCCGAAAATAGCAGGAGCAGCAGACGGGGGCGTCGGGCCGTTGCCCCGGATCTGGGCTAGGGGCGGCCCCTACGCCGTGCCGGTGTCGCGCAGCCACTGTGCGGCACGCGCGACAAGGGCGGCGTGGGTGTCGAGGCCGAGCTTGTTTTTGATGTTTTCCCGGTGCGCCTCGACGGTTTTCACGCTGACGGAGAGTTTCTCCGCGATCTCGCGGGTGGGCAGGGCGAGACCGGTGAGGCGGAAGACCTGCAGCTCGCGATCGGTGAGCCGGCTTTCGCCGCCGGCGGGCACGCGCGCGCGGCCGTGCAGGCTCCCGAGCAGGGCGGCGGAGACGCGCGGGGACACCGCGATGCCGCCGGCCGCGACCTCGCGGATGGCGCGAAAAAGATCGGGCACCGGGGCGGTCTTCATGACGTAGCCGTGGGCGCCGGCGCGCAGGCAGCGCTCGGCGTAGACCTCCTCCGCGTGCAGCGAAAACACCACGATGCGCAGCGTCGGCGCGAGCGCGGCGAGGTCCTTGAGCAGGGCGAGTCCGTCGTGGTCGCCGAGCATCAGGTCGGTCACGAGGACGTCGGGCGGGCGGGACGCGAGCAGCGTCCGCAGGTCCGGCGCGGTGGCGGCCCGGCCGATCACGGCGAACCCGCCTTCGTGCTCGAGCAACGCCGCGAGGCCGTCGAGCACAACGGGATGATCCTCCGCAACCACGACGGAAAGGCGGGGCGCGGGCGGACGGCAGGCGGGATCGACCATCGGGGGCGGAAGCATCGGATGGGGCCGCGGACGCTCAAGCTGGATTTCGTCCGGCCTGCCGCGCCGGGGCTGCGCGGCTGGAACCGGGGCGGTCGGCGGGAGTGGCGGCCGACCAGGCGGAGTTTTTTCCACCGCGGACCGGGCAGGCGTTGCAGCCGACCGCGGGCGCGTCGGTCGGCGGCGCCACGCTGCCGAAGGAGTGGCGGTCAGGCCGGTTTGGGCTTCGGGCCGCGGGATTTTTCCGTGGTGATGAGAGCGACGGAGACGACGATGACGGCGGCG
>JBILLY010000755.1:0-3160 GCA_044375835.1 Opitutaceae bacterium | reverse complement strand
TCCTCACCGTCGTCACCCTCACGCCCGAACGCGCCTACCGCCAGGCCGACGCCGCCGACGCCGAGCTCCGCGCCGGCCGCGACCGCGGCCCGCTCCACGGCATCCCGTGGGGCGCCAAAGACCTCCTCGCCGTCCGCGGCTATCCCACCACGTGGGGCGCCGCCCAATTCAGCGACCGCGTGATCGACACCGACGCCGAAGCCGTGCGCCGCCTCGACGCCGCCGGCGCCGTCCTCGTCGCCAAGCTCTCCCTCGGCGCCCTCGCCAATGGCGACACCTGGTTCCGCGGCCAGACCAAGTGCCCGTGGAATCCCGCCCTCGGCTCCTCCGGCTCGTCCGCCGGGCCCTGCGCCGCCGTCGCCGCCGGCCTCGTGCCGTTCGCGCTCGGTTCGGAAACCCTCGGTTCCATCGTCTCGCCCTGCACCCGCAACGCCGTCACCGGCCTGCGTCCCACCTACGGCCGCATCAGCCGCGCCGGCGCCATGGCCCTCTCCTGGTCGATGGACAAACTCGGTCCCATCGCCCGCACCGTCGACGACTGCGCCGTCATTTTCTCCGCGCTCCACGGCTCCGATCCCGGCGACCCCACCGCGGTCGACGCGCCCTTCGCCTGGACCGCACCCGCCGATCTTCGCGGCTTCCGCGTCGGCGTGCTCGCCGACCAATTCGACCGACCCGGCGAGTGGCTCGAAACCAACCGCGCCTCTCTCGACGTCCTCCGCCGCCTCGGCGCCGAACTCGTGCCCTTCACGCTGCCCGACGCCCCGCTCACCGGCCTGCGCCAGATCCTCACCATCGAAGCCGCCGCCGCCTTCGACGATTTCACCCGCTCCGGCGCCGTCGACGACCTCATCGCCCCGCAGGCCAGCAACTGGGCCACGTCCCTCCGCGAAGTCCGCTACCTCTCCGCCGTCGACTACCTCCAGGCCAACCGCCTCCGCGTCCACCTGCTGCGCGAACTGGAAAACCGGATCGCCGCCGCCCGCCTCGATACTTGGGTTAGCGTGCCCTCCGGCCCGCAGCTCACGTTTACCAATCTTACCGGCCACCCCTGCGTCTGCGTGCCCGCCGGCTTTCGCCCCGTGCCCGGCCAGCCCGCGGACTCGCCGCGCCGGCTCACCGCCTCCCTCACGTTCCACGCGGCGCTCTACCGCGACGACCGCGCCCTCGCCGCCGCCCACGCCTTCCAGGCCGCCACCGACTGGCACCTCCGCCGCCCACCCGTCGCATAGTTCCGCCTGCCGCCCAGATGAGAGCGCACCCTTCCGGGAAATCCCAAACGCCAAACCACAAACGCCAAAGCCTCGACGCGCGCTCCAGCTCCATCTCGCGCGCCTCGGCCTTTTTTGGACCTTTGGCGTTTTGGCACTTTGGCATTTCGGCGCGGACCGCGCCGCCCTCCGCCGTCGCCCTCTGACCCGCGCCGCCGTATCCGTTTTCCCATGCCGCCCGCCGCCCCG
The DNA here is from genome assembly GCA_044375835.1 of Opitutaceae bacterium. Lineage (GTDB taxonomy): Bacteria > Verrucomicrobiota > Verrucomicrobiia > Opitutales > Opitutaceae > ER46. The sequence goes on along the minus strand of JBILLY010000755.1, from coordinate 1,700 downwards.
CCCGCCGAACTCGTCGATTCCCGCGCGGCGCTCGCCGCGGTGCGCGGCTCCCCGCTCTGGAGCGAAGACCTCGCCCCCGTCCAGCCCGACGCCCGCAAATGGGGCCTCGCCAGCATCGCCGCCCTCTGGGTCTCGATGGCCGCCTGCATCCCCACCTACATGCTCGCCTCCGGCCTCATCGGCAGCGGCATGAACTGGTCGCAGGCCGTCTTCACGATCTTTCTGGGCAACGTGATCGTCGTGATCCCGATGATCCTCAACGCCCACGCCGGCACGCGCTACGGCATCCCGTTTCCCGTCTTCTGCCGCGCCTCCTTCGGCACCGTCGGCGCCAACGTCCCCGCCCTCCTCCGCGCCCTCGTCGCCTGCGGCTGGTTCGGCATCCAGACGTGGATCGGCGGCGACGCCATCTACAAGATCATCGGCGTCTTCGCCCCCGCCTTCACCCGCGGCACCCCGCTGCCCGGCCTCGATATCACTCCGGCGCACTTCGCCTGCTTCCTCGCCTTCTGGGGCGTCAACATGGCGGTCATCTGGCGCGGCATCGATACCATCCACGTCCTCCTCAACCTCAAGGCCCCGCTCCTCGTCGCCCTCGGCCTCGCCTTGCTCGGCTGGGCCTACGCTGCCGCCGGCGGCTGGGGCCCCATCCTTTCGCAACCGTCCGCCTTCGATCCCGGCCAGCCCAAGGCCGGCCAATTCTGGTCCGTCTTCGTGCCCTCCCTCACCGGCATGATCGGTTTCTGGGCCACCCTCTCGCTCAACATCCCCGATTTCTCCCGCTACGCGAAGTCGCAGCGCGCCCAGGCCGTCGGCCAGGCCCTCGGCCTGCCCGCCACGATGGCGCTGTATTCATTTATCGGAGTCGCCGTCACCTCCGCCACGACCATCGTCCACGGGCAGACGCTCTGGGATCCCGTCGACGTCCTGACCCGCTTCAAAAACCCGTTCGTCCTCGTCGGCTCCCTTTTCGCCCTCTGCCTCGCCACCCTCGCCACCAACATCGCCGCCAACGTCGTCTCCCCCGCCAACGACTTCGCCCAGCTCGCCCCGCACCGCATCAGCTTCCGCGTCGGCGGCCTCATCACCGGCTTCATCGGCATCGCCATGATGCCGTGGAAACTCATCGCCGATCCGAGCGGCTACATCTTCACCTGGCTCGTCGGCTACAGCGCCCTCCTCGGTCCCATCGGAGGCATCATGATCGCCGACTACTTCGTCTACCGCCGCCGTCACCTGGATGTCCCCGCCCTCTACGCCGCCGCCGGTCCCTACACCTACCGCCGCGGCGTCAGCTGGGTCGCGCTCGCCGCGCTGCTCGCCGGCGCGCTCCCGAGTTTGCCCGGCTTCCTCGCGACCACCAAAGTCATCGACGGCGCCCGCCTCGCACCCTTCTTCCTCGATCTCTACCACTACGCCTGGTTCGTCGGCTTCGGCCTCGCCTTCGTCCTCTACCTCGCCCTCCGCAAACTCGCCCCGCAGGGCTAAGCGCGCGCTCCGCGCGCAGTGACGTGTGCCACGTGACGAGTGACATGCGCCCAACCCACCCTCACTCTCACCCCACCTCCCCACGCCCCCCGGCTCCGCCACCGCTCCAACTCGCCACACGTCACAGGTCACACGTCACTGGCCGCTCATCACTCATCACAGATCACTCGTCACTCATCACTCCGATGCAACCCATCCCTCTCCCGCCGACC
>JBILLY010000753.1:0-3166 GCA_044375835.1 Opitutaceae bacterium | reverse complement strand
GCCCGTTTCGGCGACTCCGTCGGCAAACGCTTCGCCGCCGCCTTCGCCGGCGGCGTCCTCGCGATGTTCGGCGCCCGTCTCGCCGACGGCTGCACCAGCGGCAACGGCATCAGCGGCAGCCTCCAGCTCGCCGTCGGCGGCTGGACTTTTTTCCTGACGCTCTTCGCCGCCGGCCTCGTCACCGCCGCCGTCCTCTTCGGCCGCCCCGGCGTCACCAAAAACTGACTACGCCCCGTCTTCGCCTTTCGCCTTCCGCCTTTCGCCTTTCGCCTTCCGCCTTCCGCCTTCGTTTCCCGCTTTCCCGCTTTTCCAATTTTCCGCTTTTCCCCATGTTTTCCCTCGCCGCCGCCGTCACCCCGCCCGTCACCGGCTCCCTCGCGCTCGTCGCCGCCGTCGCCCTCGGCGCCGTCTTCGGCGTCCTCCTCCACCGCGGCGGCGTCGCCTCCTACGACGTCATCGTGAACCAGTTTCGCCTGCGCGACTTCACCGTCCTGAAGATCATGTTCACCGCCATCATCGTCGGCGGCCTCGGCGTGCTCGCGCTCCACAGCGCCGGCCTCGCCAACTACCACATCAAAGCCGCCAACCTCCTCGGCGTCGTCCTCGGCGCCGCGATCTTCGGCGTCGGCATGGTGCTCTACGGCTACTGCCCCGGCACCGCCCTCGCCGCCGCCGCTTCCGGCAGCCTCCACGCCCTCGTCGGCCTCGCCGGCCTGCTCGTCGGCGGCGTCCTCTACGCCTTCAGCTTTCCCTGGATCGCGAAAACCATCTTGCCCGTCGGCGCCCTCGGCAAAGTCCGCCTGCCCGACGTCACCGGCATCCCCGCCCCCGTCTGGTTCGGCGCCCTCCTCGCGATCGCCGCCGTCGTCTTCACATTGATCGAGCGCGCCGAGCGCCGCGCCTAAATCCCCCACCCCTCACCCATCACCTATAACCCATCACCTATCACCCGTCTCCAGTCACCCATCACCCTATCGCCTATGAAAACCAACGTCGGCGGCATCGACCGCATCCTCCGTATCATCGCCGGCCTCGCCCTGCTGGGCGCTGGCCTCGCATTCAAGTCCTGGTGGGGCCTGATCGGCCTCGTCCCCCTCCTCACAGCCGTTCTCGGCTGGTGCCCCGCCTACATCCCGCTCGGTCTCAGCACCTGCGCCGTAAAATCCGGCGCCAAGAAATCCTGAGCGCGCCTCACTCCCGCCGCCGGCCGGCCCGCTGCGACTGCCCGGCCGGCCCGCGGCCGGCTCGCGCAGCCAGTGCTCCAGCCCCGCGGGATTTGCGCCGATATCCCGATAGCCATGTCTGCCGCCACCGACCCGCCTCCGCCTTTCGCGGCCTCCGCCTGCGGGCCCGACTGTCATTTCGCGCAGCCGCTCCGCGGCCTCGATCCCGACTGGCTCTGGTGCAGCCGCCCCGAGACCCTCAGCTGCGTCGCCCGCATCGACCACGAGTGCCGCCATTTTTGCCCGCGCCGCCACCCCGCTCCGACGCCGCCCGACCACCCCCTCGACTGACCCGCGCGACCCGCCTCCGCCCCGATCTCCCGGAGCCGCCGGCCCCGGCTTTTTCGGCGCGCTCTCGCCGCCGCCCCCGCCCCACCCCTCGACCGCGGTCCGATCGCGCGCTCCCTCCCGCTGCCATTCCCGCATCCCGCCCCGCGCTCTGCCGTTGGGAAACCCGCCGGTCCCGCCGCCAACCTCCCGCTTTCACCCAGCGTCCCGGCGTTCACCCCAACCTCCCCTCACTCTCGGGCCCCGCGGCCGCGAATTCTTGCGCCACGCATTTCACGGCCCTGCGTCGATGAAAACCCTCCTGCCCGCGCCCCTCCGTGGAGTCCGTGCTTCCCGTCCGGGAACCGGGCGCTTCTGGTAACTCTTCGATGTCTTCTTCCTACGACGCCCGCTTCTGGGACCAGCGCTTCTCCGGCTCCGACTACGTTTTCGGCACCGCACCCAACGACTTCCTCGCCGCGGTCGCCCCGCGCCTCCCCGCCGGCCCCGTCCTCTGCCTCGCCGAGGGCGAAGGCCGCAACGCCGTCTTCCTCGCCACCCGCGGCCACGCCGTCACCGCCGTCGACCAATCCGCCGCGGGTCTCGCCAAAGCCGCCGCCCTCGCCGCCGCCCTCGGCGTCCCGCTCGCCACCACCGTCGCCGACCTCACCGACTACCCCATCGCGCCCGGCGCCTGGTCCGGCATCGTCGCCATCTTTATACACCTCCCGCCAGCCCTGCGCACCGCCGTCCTGGCCCGCGCCGCCGCCGGCCTCCGCCCCGGCGGCGTCTTCGTGCTCGAGTGCTACACGCCCGCCCAACTCGCCCGCACCACCGGCGGCCCGCGCGACCCCGCCTTGCTCGCCGGCCTCGCCGAACTCCAATCCGCCCTCCCCGACCTCGATTTCGAAATCGCCCGCGAACTCGACCGCGATGTCGTCGAAGGCGCCGGCCACAGCGGCCTCGCCTCCGTCGTCCAACTCCTCGCCCGCCGCCCCGGCTGAACACCGCCTTGCCCCCGCGCCCCGAACCCCTCACCCATCGCCCATAACCTATCACCCATCACCCATCGACCGATCCCCATGACCCTCCCTCGCCTCCTCGCCACCGCCCTCGCCTTGCTTGCCGCCACCGCCGCCGCCTTCGCCGCGGCCGCGCCCAAAATCGCCGCCAAGGACGCCGCGCAACTCGTCGCCGACGGCAAAGCCATCCTCGTCGACTGCCGCGAACCCGCCGAGTGGGCCGACGGCGTCGCTGCCCCCGCCGTGCTCCTCCCCAAGAGCGACTTCGACGGCGACCAGAAGAAGTGGAAGGAGTTTCTCGCGAAGAATAAGGACAAGCAGATCATCCTCTATTGCCGCGGCGGCGGCCGCGCCGCCGAAGTCGCCGGCAAACTCGCCGACCAAGGCCTGAAAACCGCCAACGTCGGCGGCCTCAAGGACTGGACCGCCGCCGGCCTCCCCACCCGCCAAGCCGACGCCGCGAAAAAGTAACTGGCCGCGCCGCACCGCATCCATCCCGATCCCCACCCCCGCCCCAAAAGCCTAAACCTCTCCGCGCCTCCGCGCGCCACCTGTATCCGCTTCCCCCCGACGCCCCGCCCCCCCGCGGGGCGTCTCCTTTTCCCCCATCCGCCTCCCCCGGTAGCGCGAACATCGCCCCCGCGCCTCCCCGCC
>JBILLY010000752.1:0-3169 GCA_044375835.1 Opitutaceae bacterium | reverse complement strand
AACCGTCGGGAGGTTGCTGGAGCCGGTGAACCCGCCCGCCACAAACGTGTCGTCGAGGGAGCCGTCGGGTTTGAAGCGGGCCAGAAACGCCGAACCCGGCTGGCCGCCGACCGACGGGAAAGAACCGCGCGCGACGATCTTGCCGTCTTCCTGCGCGATCACGCCGTAGACCGACTGGACGTTGGCGGCGGAGAATCCGGCTTCGAGTGCGCCGTCGGCCGAGAGGACCGCAAGGCCGGGGCGATTGCTGCCGTGCATCGTGCCGAAGGAGCCGCCGACCGCGATCTGCTGGTTCGGCCGCAACGCCAGCGCGAGCACCGAACCGTTCGCGCCGGCCGTGTCCGCGGCGAAGCCCGTGTCCAGCGCGCCGGTGGCGGTGAGCCGGGCGAGGCGATTGGCGGTGGTCCCGTTGTAGGAGGTGAAGGCGCCGCCGATCACCAGGCGGCCGTCCGTCTGAACCACGGCGGCATAGACGGAGGCCGACGCGCCGGTGCCGGGATTCCACGAGGTGTCGAGCGCGCCGTTGTGGAGCAGCACGGCGACGCGATTGCGCGCGGCGCCGTTGTAGGTCGTGAAGTTGCCGCCGACAAAGATCCGGCCGCCGGGCAACAGCGCCAGCGCATAGCCGGAGGTGCTGGCCGTCAGGCCGCCGCCGGGGTTGAAGGACGGATCGAGCGTGCCGTCGGCCAGGAGCCGGGCGATTCCGGGTGCGGCGGTGCTGTTGTAGGTGCTGAAGAAGCCGGTGACGACGATGCGGCCGTCGGGCTGCACGGCCGCGGCGTAGATCGTGGAATTGGAGCCGGTGCCGCCCGTGTTGAACGCGGTGTCGACCGTGCCGTCGGGATTGAGCCGGGCGATTCCGAAGGGAACCGCCGCCCCGCGCAGGGTGGAGAAGAATCCCGTCGCGAGCAGCTTGCCCCCGGGCAGCGGCTGCAAGCCGTTGATCGTTCCGAACGCCCGGACGGTGGCGAAGGTCGCGCCCGCCGCGAGGGTGCCGTCCGCGTTGAGACGGGCGAAGCACCGACGGGGCGTCGACGCGCCGGCGGTGTTGAGCCAATTGGAAAAGCCGCCGGCGACCAAAACCGACTGGGTGCCGCCGCTGCCCGTCACCACCGTCACGCCGTTGACCGTGGACGAGAACCCCTGGGTTTGCAGGGAACTGTCCCGCGCTCCCGCCGCGGTGAGTCGCGCGAAGCGATTGGCGGTGGCGCCGCCGAGCGTGGTGAAGTCGCCGCCGATCAAGACGCGGTCGGACGCATCCACCGCGACCGCATTGACCAGGGCGTTGAGGCCCGTGCCGAGGGCCGCTTGGAACGAGGCATCGTGGGCGCCCGAGGCATCGACACGCGCGAGGTAGGGCGCGCTCACGGAGGTGTTGACCGTCGTGAAGGAGCCGCCGACGAGTAGCGCGCCGGTAGTCTGGCGCGCGAGGACCAGCACGGTGCCGCCGAACGCGGGCGCAAAAGAAGCGTCGAGCGAACCGTCGGCATTGAGCCGGGCGATCCGGCTGCGCGCCGTGGAGGCGCCCACGGGGTCGACGAAACCGGCGGTGAAGCTGCCGCCGACGACGAGCTTGCCGTCGGGCTGGAGCAGCAACGCCTGCACGGTGGAGGACATGCCGCGGTTGAGGAAGCCGGTGTCGACGGCGCCGGTCGGCCCGACGCGGGCGAGGTAGTTGCGGTTGGTGCCGGCAAAGGCCGTGAACGCGCCGCCGATGCAAATGCGGCCGTCGGCGCCGAGGGCGAGGGCGTGGACGGTGTTGTTGATCTCGCCCGGAATCGCGAAGGTGGCGTCAACGGAGCCGTCGGGATTGAGGCGGGCGACCCGGTGGCGGAGCAGGCCGTTGATGCGGACGAACTCGCCGCCGATGACGACCTTGCCGTCGGGCTGCACGACGATGGCGCGGATGTTGTGGTCGATCTCGGGCGGCACGAAGGTCGGGTCGAGCGTGCCGTCGGCCGCGAGGCGCGCGATGCCGGTGCGGCGCACGCCGTCGAGGCTCACGAAGGAGCCGCCGATGTAGGCGCGGCCCTCGCTGGCGGGTGCGACCACGTAGCCGAGGCCGCCGGAGTATTCGGGGCGCAGCTCCCAGTCGGGGTCGGGCGCGACGAGGCCGGGATAGGCGGACGGGGCGACGGACAGACGCACGGGCGGCGACGTCGCCGGCGAGAGGCCGGAGGCGACGATCACATCGTAGATGTCGGCATCGGTCCGCGAGACGGCGCTCCAGGAAAGCGTCGCGGCGGTGGCGCCGGCGATGGGGAAGCCGTTGCGGCGCCATTGGTAGGTCAGCGGCGCGGTGCCGGTGGCGACCACCGAGAGAGCGGCGGGCGCGCCGGCGACGGCGGAGACGGAAGCGGGCGGGGTCGCGAACACGGGGGCGGCCGCCGTGCCCGAGAGCGTCACCGGCGCGGAGACGGCGGAGCCGGCGAGATTGGACACCGTGACGAAATACGGGCCGGCGTCGGCCCCGGAGAGACCGCTGAGATTCAGGCTCGCGGCGGTGGCGCCGGCGAGCGGAAGGCCGTGGCGGAACCACTGGTAGGACAGGCCGCTGCCGGAGACCGCGACGGTGAAACTCGCCGTGCCGCCGGGTGTGCCCACGACGGCCACGGGCGGGGCGGTGATCGCCGGCGGCGCGACGGCGGCGTAGCGGAGCGCGATGTTGCCGCCGGCGCGGCCGGCGCTGAAATCGCCCACCGCGAGATGGTAGACGGTGCCGACCGTAACCGGAAACCGGAGACGGCTGGTGTTGAGCCCGCCGCTCTGGTCGTCGGCGCCGACCTGGGTCAGGGCGTTGAGGGCCGAGCCGGTGTAGACGGCAAGGACGGTGTCGAAGTTGGAGCCGACGGTGTCGACCTCGGCCATGCCGGTGACGGCGGGGTTGAAGCGATACCAGACGGAGGTGGCGGTGGCGTTGGCGCCGATGTGGGTGGGCTCACCGGCTTCGCCGGTGGCGCCGGCGTTGGAACCGACGACGGCGCCGGCATTGCCCGCGAGGACCCAGGCATTGGCGAAGGCGTCGTTGGGAGGCGGCGTGCCGGCGGCGTAGACCGCGAGCGCGGCGGGAGTGCTGGTGACGGAGCCGAAGGTGTTGGTGACGACGACGTCGTAACCGGGGGCGCTGGCGGCGTCGCCGGTTTGCACCGAGGCAAAGGTGAGCGTCGAC
>JBILLY010000048.1:0-13041 GCA_044375835.1 Opitutaceae bacterium | reverse complement strand
AGCTTCCTAGGTCGCAACTCGATCCTGCACCATGTCTTCGCATCTCTCCTTGGAGTGTTTGTTGGCACGGCCGAATCCTGGGTTTCGGTCCGTTCGGAATTTGTCGGTTGGCGCGTCGGACGCGTCGGTTGGAACATCGAGCGTCCGCCGGTCTCTGGCCGCGGCGGCGGCCACGATGCTGTGGCTGTCGGGACTGCCCTTGGGGGCGCAGACCACAGTCACTTGGAATTTCTCCGCCGGGACGGCGGCCGCGGCGGGGACGGTCGCGAATCTTTCGGCGAGCGCGATCTCCGCGGGAAACACGGCTTCGGCGTCCGCAATGGTGGTGAACACGACCTCTGCGTCCGATTTTTCGGGAGCCAGCGGCACCCACAACGCCGGCGTGCGCACCGTCACGGCGGCGTCGCTGGCGACGGCAACGTCCACTTACTTTGCGTTCACGCTGACACCGGCCGCCGGATACTCCCTCACCGCGACGAGTTTGGGCTTCGGCTCCCGGAGTGCAGGCTCGGGACCGACGGCCCTCGCGCTGTATTCGAGCGCGGACAACTTTCTGGCGAGCATCGCGTCGACCACCGTCTCGAACAATTCGACGTGGGCGTCCGTATCCTTGTCCGGATTCAATGTGTCCGGCGGGGTCGATACGGCGGTCACATTTCGACTGTATGGGGCGCCGGCTGGAACGGCCGGATCGCCGAACTGGCGCATCGACGATCTCTCGTTGACGGCGACGGCCAGCGCCATCCCCGAGCCGTCCACCTACGGGGTGATCGGCGGGGTGGCGGTGTTGTTGGGCGCATGGGCGTGGCGACGCCGCGGGCGACGGAGCACCGGCGGAAACGACACGACTCCCCCGGCAGCTCCTGGACCTGGTTCCGGGACCCGCTCGCCGTAGTCGGCGGCGCCGCGCCGGGGATATTTCGAGGGCGGCGGCGAAGCGGTGTGGACCCGAATGCGCGGGAAGCGGGGCGCGGGCGGCGTTGCGCAGCCTTGCGCCCGCCGGCGGTTGCCGCCAACGGAAGGGTTTCACGTGAAACGAAACCTTGCTGGTTTGGTGAAACGCGGCCTGCGCCACGCCGTCGGCGACCGGAGTCATCCGATCGAGAAATTGGTGCTGCGCTCCGCCGGATTGACGCGGCATCCGAGCGACGGCCAACTCGACGAGATCGCGGGGGCGATCTCCCGGCAGATCGAGCCTTTGCTTGGCGCCGCCCTGGCCGGCAACGTGCATGCGCTGCGCAAGGTGACGGACCTGGCGGCGGCGCTGTGCGCCGAGACGACCACGCTGGCGTGCCTGCACCACGATGCCGCGGATACCGTGGCCCGCGAGCGCACCTCCTGGCCGCTCAATTTCCCGCGCGACGCGCGGGAGCGCCGCCGCGCGTTGCGGCTGGTGACCGGCCCGCGCCGACTGCCGCTGTGCAACCCGCCGCTCGAGCCGGTCGTCGCGCGCAAGACGGGCGGCTTCACCGATCCGGCCAACGCCGCTGTCCTCGTTGCCCTCAAAGCGATCGAGATCGAGCGGTCGTTTCGCATCCCGGCGGAACTCTTTCCGACCCTGCAGCCCGGTTGGTCGGCGGCGGCGGCACGGCTGCCGGACCTCGCGCCCGCGAGTGCCGAAGCGTGGTTTCGCGTGATCTGGCTTTACGTGTGCGAGCGGCACGCCGGCGCGCCGGAGCGATCCGTGTTGCGGCGCCTCGTCGCACCCGAGCGGCCGTCGGAACCGCCGGCGCCCGATACGGAGCTCAGGGCGGCGCTGCGGCTGGTGCTCGCGGAGGCCTTCTTTCGGCTGGCCAAAGGCCGGGAGCGAAAGCGCCGAGCGGTCCGGTGAGCGTGGCGGATGCGGGGGGCGGGCCCGCGCGCGCCTGCCCGCCCCGAATCGCCGCCGGGCGGCTCCGCTCATCCGGCGGGCCGCGCCGCTCATCACAAGTTCCCTGTAACTTTCTCCCCGGGGGCGTGTATTCATCGCATGTCCGCCGCTTTGGCTGCCCGTTTTTCGTCCGTCAGCGCCCGGGGCTTCGTCGCGAAGTCCCCGCGCTTGGTCGCAATCACGTTTCCAGCCGCGGCGGCGGACGTTTTTTCCGTTCCCGTTCGTAGTAATCAGTTGTGTTGTGTGGCCGGCTCGTTGTGGGGCCGGCCACATCTTTTTCCGGCGGGAACCGGTTGCGATGTGCCGCTTGCCTAGCGGCCTCCCCTCCTTTCCGATGACCAATTCCGTGTCTACCCAGCCGTCCGCCATGAACCGTCCCACCGCTCCCGCTGCGCCCAAGAAATCCAACGCCAAGTGGTATCTCCTCGTTGGCGTCGTGCTCCTGGGAGCTCTCGGCGCGGCCGCCTACTTCAAGACCAAGAACACGGACAAGGCGACGGTCGTGACCACCGACAAAGCCGTGACCAAGACCATCACCCAGATGGTCAATGCCACCGGCAAGATCCAGCCCGAGGTCGAGGTGAAGATCTCGCCCGAGGTCGCCGGCGAGATCGTCGAACTCACCGTGCGTGAAGGCGCCGCGGTGAAAAAGGACCGGCTGCTCGTCCGCATCAAGCCCGACACCTACAAATACCAGGTCGAGCAGCAGGAGGCCAATCTCGTCGCCGCCAAGGCCTCCTCGGTCCAGGCCAACGCCCAGCTCCTGAAGGCCAAGGACGATTTCAAGCGCGCGGAGGATCTCTTCGGCAAGAAGCTGATCTCCGATTCCGACCACCTCGCGGCCAAGACCCAGGTCGAGGTCGCCGAAGCGAACCACGACAATTCGCTCGCCCAGATCCGTCGCACCGAGGGCCTGCTCAGCCAGTCGCGCGACCAGCTGTCGAAGACCACGATCTTTGCCCCGATGGACGGCACGGTGAGTTCGCTCTCGTCCGAAGTCGGCGAGCGCGTCGTCGGCACGGGCTCGTTTGCCGGCACCGAGATCATGCGCATCGCCAACCTCGACGACATGGAAGTGCGCGTGAACGTGAACGAAAACGACGTCGTCAACGTGAAGGTCGGCGACAAAGCCCGCATCACGATCGACGCGTATCCGGGCCGCAAATTCGCCGGCACCGTGAAGGAGATCGCCTCCGCCGCCAAGACCCAGGGCCTCAACACGCAGGAAGAAGTGACCAATTTTCAGGTGAAGATCCGCATCTCCGACAAGGACGTGCGCCTGCGGCCCGGCATGAGCGCCAACGTCGACATCGAGACCAAGACCGTCGAAAACGTCGTCGCCGTGCCGATCCAGGCCGTGACCGTGCGCAGCCGCGAAGGCAGCAAGACCATCGAGCAGCTCGCGACGGAACGGGAAAAGAAGGCCAAGGAAACGCAGGGCGAGGGCTCCGCCGCCGCGGTGAACGAGAAGCAGCAGAAAGAGCGCGAGCGCACCGACCGCGACTCCCTCCAGCGCATCGTCTTCCTGAAGAAGGGCGACACGGTGAAGATGGTGAACGTGGAGACCGGGATCAGCGACACCACGCACCTCGAGATCAAGACCGGCGTCGCCGCCGGCGACGAAGTGGTGAGCGGGCCGTTCTCCGTGATCACCCGCACGCTGAAGAACGACGCCAAGGTGCGGATCGAGAAGCCGAAGAAGAAGGACGAGGACAAAAAGTAAACCCGCCGGGCCGCGCCTCGGGCGGCCCGCATCCCCTTGCGCCAGCCATGACACCGTCCTCCCCCTCCACGGCTCCGGCCGACCGCGTCACGCGTCCCGCCGGGCCGCTCGTGATCGACATCGAAGGCGTCACCAAACTCTACAAGATGGGCGCCGAGACCGTCCACGCCCTGCGCGGCGTGAGCGTGCAGATCCGCCGCAACGAGTATCTCGCCATCATGGGCCCCTCGGGCTCCGGCAAGTCGACGCTCATGAACATGCTCGGCTGCCTCGATACGCCGACGGCGGGCCGCTACGAATTTTCGGGCAAGAACGTCGCCACGATGGTCGACGACGAGCTGGCCGACATCCGCAACCGCGAGATCGGGTTCGTGTTCCAAACCTTCAACCTGCTTCCGCGCTCCGACGCGCTGCACAACGTCGAGCTGCCGCTGATCTACGCCGGCATACCGAAGTCGGAGCGGCTCGACCGCGCGCGCGAGGCGCTGGACAACGTCGGGCTAGGCGAGCGCCTTCATCACCGGCCCAACGAACTCTCCGGCGGCCAGCGCCAGCGCGTGGCGATCGCCCGCGCGCTCGTGACGCGGCCCTCGATCATTCTGGCCGACGAACCGACCGGCAACCTCGATTCGAAGACGGGCGTGGAGATCATGAATCTCTTCGAGCAGCTCTACGCGCAGGGCAACACGCTCATCGTCGTGACGCACGAGGAAGACATCGCCCGCCACGCCCGCCGCATCGTGCGCCTGCGCGACGGTCTGATCGAGAGCGACGGTCCCGCCCGCTGATGCGTCGGCTGTATTACGAGATCTTCGAGTCGGTCCGGATCGCGTTTTCGCAGATCCGGGCGAACAAGCTGCGCTCGGCGCTCACCGCGCTCGGCGTGATCATCGGCATTGTCGCGGTCACGCTGATGGGCACCGCGATCAAGGGCATCGACGTGGGCGTCGACCGCAGCCTGGCCGGATTCGGCGACGACCTGCTCTACGTCACGAAGTGGCCGTGGCGCGATGTCGACGACTGGTGGAATCTGCGCAATCGCCGCCCGATCTCGCACGACTACGCGCGGCAGATCAACGAGTGGATCGCGCAGACGCCGGACAGCGCGCTGAAGCTCGCGGTGCCCACGGCCAACCGCAGCACCAACGTGATCCGCGGCGAATACCGCCTGAACAACATCTGGACGCTCGGCACCACGGCGGACTACGCCCGCATCGCCCGCTCGGAAATGAAGGAGGGACGCTTTTTCAGCGAGTTCGAGGCCCAAGCCGGGCGCAACGTCGCCGTGATCGGCTTCGACGTGGCGGACGCGCTCTTCCCGTCGGAGTCGGCGGTGGGCAAGTCGGTGCGCATCCGCGACCAGAATTTCCAGGTGGTGGGCGTGGCTGCGCGCCAGGGCAGCTTTCTCGGGCTCTTCAGCTGGGACTCGATGGTGGCGATGCCGCTCACCTCGTATCGGCGCTACTACAAGATCAGCGAGGACGGCGAGGTGCGGGTGCAGGTGGACGCGACGCGCATGGAGGCCGCGCGCGACGAGCTGCGCGGACTGATGCGGCGCATCCGCCAGCTGAACCCGGAGCAGCGGGACGACTTCGAGATCAACGAGCAGGGCACCATCCGCTCCCAACTCGACCCGATCAAAAACGGCATCGCGCTGGCGGGGCTATTCATCACCGGGCTCGCGCTCTTTGTCGGCGCGATCGGCATCATGAACATCACCTACGTGAGCGTGAAGGAGCGGACCAAGGAGATCGGCACGCGCAAGGCGCTCGGCGCGCGGCGGCGCACGATTTTGCTGCAGTTTCTCATCGAGGCGGTCGCGATCTGTTTCGTGGGCGGGATCGCGGGCCTCGGGCTGGCGGCCGGCCTCACGCAGATCGTGGCGGTCGCGGCGCCGTCCTTCCCCCTGGTGTTCTCTCTCGGGCTGGTGGCGACCGGCCTCGTGATTTCCGTGCTCACCGGCGTGTTCAGCGGCTTCGCGCCGGCGTGGACCGCCAGCAAACTCGATCCCGTGGTGGCGCTGCGATACGAATGAACCTCTCCGAAGTCCTGCGCCTCGCGCTCTCCTCGCTCTCCGCGAACAAGCTCCGCTCCGGACTCACGATGCTCGGCATCGCGGTCGGCGTGTTTTCCGTGATCGGGGTGATGACGGTGATCACCGGGTTGCGCGACAACATCGAGAGCGGGCTGAACGTGCTCGGTGCGAACAGTTTTCAGATCAGCAAATTCCCCGCGATCAACTTCAGCGATCCGTGGGTGCGTTTCCGCAACCGGCGCGACATCACCTACGCGCAGTCGGCGCGCTTCAAAGAGATGATGCGCGGTTCGGCCGAGGTCGCACTGATGCTGCGGCGCGGCGCCCGGCGCGTGAGCCACCTCGACCGGCGCACCAACCCGAACGTCGCGCTCATCGGCGGCGACGAGAACGCGATCACGAGCCGCAATTTCGAGATCGCGGCGGGCCGCAACCTCGGTCCCGACGACGTCGAGTTCGGCCGGGCCGTGGTGCTGCTGGGCGCGGACATCGTGGCGAAGCTCTTCGCGAACGAGGAGGCGATCGGGAAGCTGGTGCGCATCGATGGCCAGAGCTACACGGTCGTCGGCCTCCTAGCTTCGAAAGGGTCCTCGTTCGGTCAGAGTCAGGACAATCTCGCGGTCACGCCGATCACGCAGTATCTGGAGGTCTACGGCCGATCCTATCGCTCGCTGAGCATCAACGTGCAGGCGCCGAATCAGGAAGTGCTGTCGGCGACGCAGGAGCAGGCGATCGGGATGATGCGGCTCGTGCGCGGGCTGGAGCCGGAGAATCCGAACGACTTCGAGGTATTCTCCAACGAGTCGCTGATCGAAGCCTTCAACAGCATCGCGGGCGTGGTGGCGATCGGCGCGTTCGTGATCAGCGCGATCGCGCTGCTCGCCTCCGGTGTCGGCGTGATGAACATCATGCTCGTGAGCGTGACCGAGCGCACGAAGGAGATCGGCATCCGGAAAAGCATCGGGGCGAAAAAGAAAAACATCCTCATGCAGTTCCTGCTGGAGGCGGTGGCCTTGTCGCTCGCGGGCGGGTTGGCCGGCGTGATCTTCGGGGTGGTGGGCGGCAACATCGGGGCGAAGATGCTCAGCGCCTCGATGGTGTTCCCGTGGGGTTGGGCGATCGCGGGCCTGCTCGTGTGCTCGGCGATCGGCATCGGTTTCGGCTTCTATCCCGCGTGGAAAGCGGCGTCGCTCGATCCGATCGAGGCGCTGCGCTACGAGTGAGTGCCGCCCCCGTCCGGGGGCGCGCCAACGGCGTGCAACCGATGGGTCGATGCGGGCGGGCGGATCGCGAAGTAGCCCGAAAGTCCGCGGCGCGGACTCAGCCGCGGCGGATTTCGGAGCCCTGGAAACGGATCTGGATGCGGTAGACCTTTTTCAGCCGGCACTTGATGGCGCCGGTGGCGAGGTCGATCTTCTCCGGCACCTCGATGCGGTGCAGATCGATGACCGCGTGGTAGCCCCGCTCGGAGAACACGTCGATGAGCATGGCGAGCGCGAGCGGATGATCGAGCACCGGGTCCTCGGCGTTGATTTGGGCGACGCCGGAGATGGCGTGGCGGATCACGATGGGGACGATCTTGGTCTCGATGAACGCGATGACGCGGCCGAACTGCTCGGTGTGCTCGAGGGCGTAGCTGTCGAGGCGCTTCACCAGTTCCTGCCGGGCGTGGACGATGATCTCGCTGGCGACGGGCACGCCGCGCAGGCGGTCGACGGTGCGCGGGTCGAGCTCGAGCGTGCTCTGGTATTCGAGTTCGCGGAGGATGTTCTGCTCGACCTCATCGATCGCGCCTTGGGCGTTGATGAAGTGGTAGTGGAAGATCTCCTTGAGCGACTGGAGGGCGTCCCAGGTTTGCTCCTTGAAGACGCGGTAGCGGCGGCGGGCCAGACCTTCGTCGTGGTCGGTGGGCCGGTCTTCCCACGGTTCGCCGATGCCGGTGCGGGCGACCTCCTCGTTGTGCGAACGGGTTTCGCGGCCGCGCTTCAGCTGGCGCTCGACGGACTCCTTCTCGTCGACGAAGAGCACCATGATGTGGATCGTGGGCTGGCGGAAATGGATGCTGAGCGGGGTGTCGTAAAACTCGCGGCGTAGGGCGTGCATCTTGTCGACGAGGCGCTTGAGGCACTCGACCTGGACCTTCGTGCGGGGGAAGCCGTCGAGGATGACGCCGTCGCGGTATTCGGGGCGGAGCAGCTGGCGGAGAAGGAGGCCGACGACTTCGCGGTCGCCGACCATGTTGCCGGCGTTTTTCAGGGCGCGGGCCTCGGAGGAATCGAGCAGCGCACTGATGACGATCGGCGGGCAGGTGAGGCCGCGGGTCTTGGTGATGAAGGCGGTGTTGGTGCCTTTGCCGGCACCGGGCGCGCCGCCGAGGAGAATGATCTCTTTGGGAAAACGGAGGTTGGAGCGGCCGAAGCACTCCTCGAGGTCGCGCCAGACGGCTTCGAAGATCAGGTGGGCGTCCTTGATTTCCAGATCGGTGATCTTGCCGGAGGCGGGGGTGGCCGGGGAGGCGGGGGTGGGTGCGGCGGCGGGATTCGACATGTCAGGGTTGCGGAAGTGTCTAGGGGCTTTCGCGGTCCGCTTCGACACAAGAAAATTCCGGGTGAACTCGGAACCCGGCGGCGCGCGTTCGGTCGAACGGAGCCGAACGATTCGCGCCGGCCTGACCGACGGAATCGTCAAGTTGAAGCTGGACCTGGCGGGCTCGCGCAAGCGGGCCCGCCTTGTTTTTGGCGCTGCGTGTTGGGTGCCGCGGAATCGCGGCAGGCGCCGGGCGGCGCGGCGCAGGGCGGGAGGGACGAACGCCGGAATGCGCGGCTACGAAACTCAGGTTTTGCGGTGGATGACCTGCGGGGCGGTGTCGATCTGGCCGCGGGTCACGCCGAGCTGGTTGAGCAACTTGAGTTCGCGCCAGAGTTCGGCGCCGGAGAGTTCGCCGCGGAGGAGCTGGCCGTAGCGCGTGAGGGTGCGGTGGACCTCGTCCGCGGGCTCGTTGACGAATTCGACGCGGAAGTGGCGCGCGCCGAGTTCGAGGAGGCGCGCGACGTATTCGGCGCCGGTCTGGGCGCGGTTGTTGAAGACGGTGTTGCGGCAGCCGGCGTCGGCGCGGAGCGGCAACTCGGCGCCCACGCGATCGCGGAGGGCGACGCGGTGGGTGTCGCAGGGGCGGCCGCAATCGCGGTAGTCCTTGCCGGTCGATAGGAAGGCGCAGAACACGCAGTGCTCCATGTGAAACATGGGCATGTGCTGGTGGATCGTGAGGTCGAACCACGCGCCCGGGGCGGCCTGCAGGAGCGACTCGAGCTGCGAGATGTTGAGGTCGTAGCTCGCGGTGACGCGTTCGAGGCCGTAGCGGCGCAGGAAGTAGTCGGCGGCGAGGGGGTTGGCGACGTTGAGGGAGAAGTCGCCGCGTTTGCGGTCGGCGGCGAAGAACGCGAGGTGGTCGAAATTGCGGCAGAGGTAGCCGTCGGCGTCGCAGGAGCGGACCTGTTTCAAGATCCACTCCTCGCCCGGCTTGAAGATGCGGGGCGGGGCGACCCAGATGGAGGACGGCGGAAGCTGAGAGTTGGGAGCTGAGAGCTGAGACTCCGGAGGAGCGGAAGCTTGGAGGGTGCGGAAGCGGGCGACGGTGTCGCGGTAGTGCTTCGGGTTTTCGAACTCGCAGTAGAGCGTGCGGGCGCCGGCGGCCCAGGCGGGATCGAGTTGCTCGGGCAGGCGGATGACGGCGATGAGTTCCGGCGGCGTGGCTGTCGGAACCGTTGCGGGTTGAAGGTTGAGCGTTGAGAGGGCGGACGGTCCGGAGGAGAGCTGCCAACGCTTCGGTGCGGCGCGGAGCCGGTCGAGCTCGGTGGCGGCTTCGCGGCGGAGGCGGTTGAGCTCGCTGACCGGGACGATGACGGCGCCCTCGAGGAAATATTTCAGCTCGCCGAGTCGGAACGGCGTGCCGCCGAGGCGGCCGAGTTGGTCGCGCAGACGTTCGGGCGTGAGCGGTTGTTTCTCGGCGGGCGCGAGCGGGGCGCGCGATTCGAGTTTCACGACGTGGCCATCGCCGTCGTCGGCGACCAGCGTGAGCGGCGTGCCGGCGCGCCCGTGGACCTCGAGCGTGATCGGGCGTTGGTAACGGATCTGGTCGCCGGCGAAGGTGGCGCGCAGTTCGCGGTCGAGCGCGGGGTCGTTGGTTTTCCAGACGAGTTGGCCGACACGGACGCGGCGCCAATCGATGTCGCCGCGGCCGAAGCGCAGCGTGACGGTTCCTGGAGCGGGGCCGTGCGGATCGACGTGGTAGACGCGGCCGCCTTCCTCGCGCTCCTCGGGTTTGCCGGCGTCGAAGACGATGCCATCGCCGGGTTTGAGCGGGGCGGCGAGGCGGAGGGAAACGGTTTCGTGGCCGACGTGGGCGACCTCGCCGAGGAAGACGCCGCGCTTGGTGCCGAAGCGCGCGTGGGCCAGCTCCTGATTCTGGATACCGCGGAACCAGCCGGTGTAGAGGCCGCGGGAAAACGCCATCTGCAGCTCGTAGTGGGGCGCGGCGGAGGCGGAGGGTGAGGAGGCGCTGAGGCCGGGGGGCGGTGAGTTTGGCGGAGCGGTGCGGCGGAGAGCGGAGAGGCTGGAGTCTGGAGCAGGAGCGGGCGAGCGGTTCGCCGAGGTTTTGCTCTCAGCTCCGGACTCCGGACCCTTGGCTGCGCCGAGGCGGTCGAGGGCCTGGCGATAGACGCGCGTGATGCTGGCGACGTATTCGGGCGACTTGAGGCGGCCCTCGATTTTGAGGGAGGCGACGCCGGCGCGCACGAGATCGGGCAGGACGTCGAGGCCGGCGAGGTCCTGCGGGCTGAGCAGGTAGCGGCGGTCGCCGAGATCGACGATGCGGCCGTCGGCGATGAGGTCGTAGGGGAGGCGGCAGGCCTGGGCGCATTCGCCGCGGTTGGCGGAGCGGCCGCCGAGGGATTCGCTGGTGAGGCACTGGCCGGAGTAGGCGACGCAGAGGGCGCCGTGGACGAAGACCTCGAGCGGGAGCGCGGCGGGGGCGGCGGCCTGGGCGGCGCGGATTTTTTCGATCTCGGCGATGGAGTTTTCGCGCGCGAGGACGACGAGTTGCGCGCCGAGCTCGCGGGCGAAGTCGACGCCGGCGGCGCTCGTGACCGTCATCTGCGTGGAGACGTGGATGGGGAAGTCGGGCGAGAGGGAGCGGATGAGCCGGCAGATGCCGACATCCTGGACGATGGCGGCGTCGACCCCGGCGGCGATGATGCCGCGGAGGTAGTCGGCGGCGGCGGGGAGTTCCGCGGTGAAGACGAGGGTGTTGAAGGTGACGTAGCCGCGGACGCCGCGCCGGTGGAGAAACTCCATGAGCGCGGGCAGGTCGGCCTGCGTGAAGTTCTTCGCGCGCATGCGGGCGTTGAAGCGCTCGAGGCCGAAGTAGATGGCATCGGCGCCGTTTTCGACGGCGGCGCGGGCGCAGTCCCAATCGCCGGCCGGAGCGAGCAGCTCGGGCCGGGCGGGCCGGGCGGGCGCGGCCGGAGCGAGGCGCGGGTCGTCGGGTGCGGGCAAACTGGATACGGCGGGACTCACGGGGCGGGAAGTTTGGGCGCGGGGAGCGCGACGTGCGGGGCGGCGGCTTTCAACTCGGCGGCGAGCAGGGCGGTGAGGATGAAAAAGCCGATCGCGAGGTAGCCGAGGGTCGGGAGCCCGGCGAGCCGGCCGGCGGGCGTGCGGGTGACGAATTCGCCGGCGAGGAGGTTGGCGCCGGCGCCGGCGGCCTGCTGGAGGGCGGCGTTGACGCTCATGAAACCGCCGCGGTAGCGGGCTTCGACGGCGTTGGTGACCATCGTCATCGCGGGGGAGAAGCGGCCGGACATCGTGACCATGAACAACGCCATCAGCAGCGACGCGACGGCGAGCGACGAGGGGCCGAGCCGGGTGATGAAAAACACGACCACGATCGCGGCGGCGGAGAGGAGCGAGAGGAGTTTCAACCGGTCCATGTGGTCGGTCAGCCAGCCGACGATGGGGGTGGAGACGACGGTCGCGAGACCGCCGACAACGTAGGTGAACGGCAGCTGGAATTTTTCGTCGAGGCCGACGTTGGCGATGTAGGACGGGGCGATGAACGGGATCATGACGCCGCCGGCCATGACGAGCACCATGCTGACGGAAAAGGCGCGGCGATGGACGCCGTGGGAGAGGATTTCGCGCATCTGGCGGACGGGCTCGTGATTGGCGACCGCGGTGCGGATGGAGGGCAGAGCGACCGCGGCGAGGGCGAGGATCGCGGCGCTGCAGCCGGCGAGCAGAAAGAAGGCGGCGTGCCAGCCGAATTTGCCGGCGAGCACCAGTCCGAGCGGCACGCCGAGCACCGACGCGACCGGAAACGCCGCCATGACCACGCCCATCGCGCGGCCGCGGCGCGCCGGCGGTATCACGTCGCCCACCATCGCCGTGACCATCGACGCGGTGAGTCCGCCGAAGGCGCCGGCGGTGAGCCGCGCGAGCAGCAGCGTGGTGTGGGTCGGGGCCAAGGCGCAGGCGAGGGTGGCGAGGCCGAACCCGGAGTAGAGCACGATGATGGCGCGCTTGCGGTCGAAGCGGTCGAGGACGAAGCCGCCGGCAAAGCCTGCGACGGCGGCGGCGATGCCGTAGGCGGCGACAAGGTGGCTGAACTGCGTCGGCGTGATCGCAAAAACGGTCATGAGCTGCGCGCCGAGCGGCATCATGATCATGAAATCGAGGATGTGCGTGAACTGCACGGCGCCCAAAGCCAGGAGCGCGGCGCGCTCGCGACCCGGAGAGAGGGCGTGATGTGGTTCAGGCGACGACATGGGCCGGGGAGCGTTGGCGAAACGAAGGAAAGCGCAATGGCGGGGCGGGCGCGGGAATGGGCGGCAGTCGATGGAGACAGGCGCAGGCCGAGGGCGGTGGGTCGACGCGGCGGCAACCGGGCTGCGTGATTCAGGCGGCCGAAGTTCCGGCGGAGCCGGCCGCGCGGGCACGCACGTGTTCGCGCAGGAGCTTGAGAAACTGTTCCGCGCCGCGGCTCTGGTAACGCTGGAGATGGCGGATGACGACGAGTTCTCGGGTCGGTGCGCTGCCGGTCAGGCGGAGGTAGGTCAGCGAGTCGTTGTCTTCGGGGAGGCGGGCAAGTTCGGGCAAAAGCGAGATGCCCAAGCCGCGGGCGACGAAGAGTTTGAGCGTGGCGATCTGGGCGCAGCGGAAGCCGATGCGCGGCTGAAGTTTCTGGTCGCCGAAGAAGGCGCGCACCTGGGCGGCGAGCGCGCTGGAATCGCCCAGCGAAACAAACGTCTCGTCGGCGAGATTGCTGACGCTGATCTCCGTGCGGCTGGCGATCGGGTGGTGTTTCCCGACGACGAGCAGGATAGGCTCGCTCAAGAGCGGTTCGATCGCAACCCGATG
>JBILLY010000751.1:0-3175 GCA_044375835.1 Opitutaceae bacterium | reverse complement strand
CTTTTCCCTCGTGCTCGCGGCGTGGCTCGCGCTCCTGCTGGGGGCCGGTTGCCGCGACCGCGACGGCGCGCCGTTGCCGGCGGAGACGGACGAGCCGCTCTTCGTGCAGGGCATGCAACTGAAGAAACTGGACCGGCACGCGGAGGCGTTGAACGCGTTTTTGAAGGTGATCGAGAAACGCGGCGAACGGGCGGCGCCGGAGTCGCACCTCGAGGCCGGGCTGATCTATCTCAACCATTCGAAGGAGCCGATCGAGGCCTCGCACCACCTGCGCAAATACCTGCAACTGCAGCCGAACTCGAAGCGGGCGGTGTTCGTGATGGGCATGGTGGACAAGGCGCGGCTGGAGTTTGCGCGGTCGCTGCCGGGCCGGCCGCTGGAGGACCAGTCGGCGCAGCTGACGGCGAACGAGGAAGTGGCCCGGCTGCGGCGGGAGAACGAGGAGCTGCGGGCGGAGAACGCGGCGCTGCGCAGCGGCGGCGCGGTGGCGGCGAGCCGGGCTTCGCGGATGATCGTGTTTTCGCCGGAGCCGGCGCCCGGCGCCGTGGCGGTGGCGCCGCCGGTGGCGCAGATCGCGGATACGGCGGTGGTGCCGGCGCCGCGGCCGAGCGCGCCCCAGCCGGTGGCCGCGGCCGCGCCGACGCAGCGGGCGGGGTTGGGTGTGCAACCGGCGCCACGGGCAACGACGCCGACGGCGGGCGCGCCGGCGACGCGCAACGGCGGCCAAGCGGGCGGCGCGGGCACGCGATCCGCGCCGACGCCGCCGACCACGACGGCGCGGCCGGCGGGCGGCAAGGCGCACACGGTGGCGGCGAAGGATACGCTTTACAGCATCGCGCGGCGCCACGGCGTGCGCGTGGAGGATATCGTGGCGGCGAACCGGGCGACGGTGCCGTCGGTCAACACGCCGCTGAAGGTGGGGACGGTGCTGAAGATCCCGTGAGTTTCCGCTCCGTCCGCCCGTGCCGAACACCTCGCAACGCACCGCCGTCTTCACCGAATCGCTGATCCGCGAAATGTCGCGGGTGGCCGCCCGCCACGGGGCGATCAACCTCGCGCAGGGGTTTCCCGACTGGGATCCGCCGGCGGCGTTGGTGCAGGCGGGGCGCGACGCGATGGACGCGCACCGGCACCAGTATGCGGTGACGTGGGGCGCGCCGGAGCTGCGGGCGGCGCTCGGGGCGAAGATCGGGCGCTACACGGGTGTGCCGGTCGACGCGGACCGCGAGCTGGTCGTCACGTGCGGCGCCACGGAGGCGATGATGGTGGCGATGATGACGGTGTGCGATCCGGGCGACCGGGTGGGGCTGTTTTCGCCGTTCTACGAAAACTACAACGCGGACGCGATCCTCTCGGGGGCGAAGGCGGTGCATGTGCCGCTGCATCCGCCGCACTACCGCTTCGATCCGGCGGAGCTGCGGGCGGCGTTTGCGGGCGGGCTGAAGGCCTTCGTGCTGTGCAATCCGTCGAATCCGTGCGGGCGCGTGTTCACGCGGGATGAACTGCTGCAGATCGCGGCGCTGGCGGAGGAGTTCGACACCTGGGTGCTCACGGACGAGGTCTACGAGCACATCGTGTTCGCGCCGCACCGGCACACGTATTTCTCGACGCTGCCGGGGATGGCGAAGCGGACGCTGATGTGCTCGTCGCTCTCGAAGACGTTTTCGATCACGGGCTGGCGGCTGGGCTACGTGCAGGCGGCGCCGGAGGTGATCGCGCAGGCGCGCAAGGTGCACGACTTCCTGACGGTGGGGGCGGCGGCGCCGCTGCAGCACGCGGTGGTGACGGCGCTGAATTTCCCGGCGGAGTATTACGACGGGCTGGCGGCGGAGTATGCGGCGTCGCGCGACGTGCTGCTCTCGTATCTCGACCGCACGGGGCTGGCCTACACGCGGCCGGAAGGGGCATATTTCGTGATGCTTGACGTGTCGCCGTTCGGGTATGCGAGCGACGTGGAGTTCGCGCATTGGATGACGCGCGAGATCGGCGTGGCGCCGGTGCCGGGGTCGAGTTTCTTCCCGCAGCCGGAAAACCGTTACGTGCGGCTGAACTTCGCGAAAAAGCCCGCGACGCTGCACGCGGCGGGGGAGCGGTTGCTCAAGCTGCGGCGCGGCTGAGGCGCCGGGGCGAGGTGTGGCGCCGGTCGGTGCGGGAGCACGGCGATGCACAGGCCTTCAGCCTGGTGCAACGACCTGCAAACATCGTGACATGGCATCCCGCGCTGGTGGCGGTTGCAGACCTGCGCGTGAGAGCAGGGAGGGGCGGGCATTCGATTGAAAAACGATCCCGCCTCTCACGAGGCGGGCTACGTCGAGCCATCGGATGTCTCGTCTTGCGGGTCACCGCACTGGCCGATCCGAAACAGGGGCGAGCCTTAGGCGCGCCCTCGGCGCGTGGAGGCGACACGCTCTACGCCTACCCGAAAGCCGAGGGGCGGGGCGGCCGCGCCCGGGCTCAGTGCTTGGCGGCGTCGTCGTTCTCGTGCTTCACGGCGTGGACGCCGGCCATCATGAGTTTGTCGGTCCAGGCGAGGGCGATGGCGGAGAAGACGAAGACGCAGTGAATGATGACCTGCCACATGACGCCGTCGTTGTTGACGGGGCCGCCGTGGGCGTCGGGGGACATCACGGTGATGAAGGTTTTCAGCAGGTGGATCGACGAGATGCTGATGAGGGCGGTGGCGAGTTTGACCTTGAGGACGCCGGCGTTGACGTGGTTGAGCCACTCGGGCTGGTCGTCGTGGTCGTCGAGATTGAGGCGGGAGACGAAGGTCTCGTAGCCGCCGATGATGACCATGATGAGGAGGTTGGCGATCATCACGACGTCGATGAGGCCGAGGACCATGAGCATGACCGTCGTGGGGAGGTCGGGGCCCTTGTGGCCGACGGGGAGGCCGTGGATGGCGAGGTGGCCGAGGTGCCAGAGTTCGACGAAGAACTGCCAGACGTAGACGCTCTGGGCGACGATCAGGCCGACGTAGAGGGGCGCCTGGAGCCAGCGGCTCGCGAAGATCGAGCGCTCGAGAAATTTTTCGATGATGCTGTCGGGTTTGGCCATGGCGGGAGCGGGGCGGCCGAGAAAGGGCCGCGGCGGGCAGGTCGCAAGCCAAACTTGGCCGGGTCAGGAAACAGCGGCGCGGAGGGCGCGGGCTTCGGCGAGGAGTTCGCGGGCGGCG
>JBILLY010000046.1:0-13083 GCA_044375835.1 Opitutaceae bacterium | reverse complement strand
CGTCGCGGAGGTGGAAGAGCAGCTCGCGGCCGCCGTTGGCGAGCCAGATGTATTTCCAGTCGCCGCGCCGAACCATGCACTTAAAGTGCCGCGTGCCCGGCGTGCCGTAGAGGCCGTGCAAGTCCTCTCGCGCGGCGGCGGTGCCGCGCAACGCGCCGAGCAAATCGTGGCCGTCGCGCAGCTCGGGCGTGCCGCTCGCGGTGGTCGCCATGCCGAAGAGATCGGTGAGCGCGGCGAGGCCGGCGTGGCGGGAGTTCGCCGCGATCCGGCCGGGCCAGCTCACGAGGAACGGCACGCGGCACGCCGCCTCGAAGAAACTCTCCTTCTGCCACGCCCGGTGGTCGCCCATGTGATCGCCGTGGTCGGAGTAGAAACAGATCAGGGTGTTGTCCGCGTCGGGCCGCGCCTCGACGGCATCGAGGATGCGGCCGATGCAGGCGTCGATGAACGCGATGGAGCCGAGATAGCGCGCGCGGAGCTGGCGCGCCTGCGGCGGCGAGATGTCCTCGGCCCAGACGGCGTGGTTCATCCAGCCGAGATAATCGTCCGCCGCATCGATCGCGGGATCGCCGAGGACGGGGTCGGGCATGTCGTCGGGGTTGAACATCCGGTTGTAGGGAATCGGCGGCGCGATGGGCGGATGCGGCGTGACGAAGGAGACGAAGCCGAAATACGGCCGCGCGTCGGCGCGCGCGATTTCCTCGACGGCGCGGCCGGTGAGCCACGATTCGACCGTGAGCGCGGCCGACATCGGGCGCACCTGCGGGACGTAATACATGTCGGTGCGCTCGCCGTGCACCTGCTCGACGTGCGCGAGGTCGGGCGCGCGCGCGCGGAGCCACTTCACGTAGTCATCGCCGAAAAACTCCTCCTCGGTCGCCCAGAGTTCCTCGGAGTATTCGTGCGTCTCGAAGCCGAGCGGCTCGTGGCGCGGCTCGGTGTGAAACTTGCCCAGGCCCCAGGTGCGGTAGCCGCGCGCGGCGAGCGTCTGCGCGAGGTAGGGACCGCAGCGCTCGCTCACGCGATCGCCGGGCGCCCAGTTGCTCAGCCAGCTCGTCTTCGACGGCTCGCACCCCGTCATGATCGAGTAACGCGCGGGCACGCAGACCGGACAGGTCGTGTAGGCGTTGGTGCAGGCGGCGCCGCGACGCACGAGGCGATCGAGGTTCGGCGTGCGCACGAGCGAGTGACCGAGCGCAGCGATTGTGTCGAACCGCTGTTGGTCGGTCATCACGAAGAGGATGTTCGGCGGCGGGGAGCGAGGGGGAGAACTCACGGGAGAACGGAGGCGTGCAGGGGGCGGTTCAGAAGCGCCCCGCGACGCCGACGGTGACGGCGAGGCCGTAGTAGCTCGCGCTGGAGATGCGGTCGCGGGTGCCGCGATACGAGACGATCGGCTCGTTGGAGAGGTTGTCGATGTCGCACGTGACGCTGAACCGCGGGTTGAACTGGTAGGCGAAGCCGAGGTTCTCGACGGTGCGCGCGACACGATAGGTGTTGCGGTGCGCGGCGGTGGCGTTGAAGGCGGTGATGCGCTCGCCGGAGTAGTTGACGAGGTAGCGGACGCTGAAGCCGCGCCAGCGCCACGTGAGGCTGGCGTTGCCGGAGTGCGGCGTGAAGCCGGGCACCTGGCCCGTGCGGCGAACGGTCGCGCCGCCGAAATCGCCGCGCGTGTCGAGGTAGGTGTAGTTCACCGTGCCGCTGAGCCCGCGCAGCAGGCCGGGCAGAAACGTGAACTGCTGCAGCCAGACGAGCTCCCAGCCCTGCACGATGGCGTAGCCGGCGTTGCCGCTGGTGCGGGTGAGAAAGCCGACGTAGTCGCCGTTGTAGCCGTTGTCGGTGCCGGAGCCGATGGTCGGGCCCTCGATGCCGGTGACGATGTAGTCCTTGATCGTCTTGTGGAACCACGCGATCGAGAGGTTGCCGACGGGCTCGAAATACCAGTCGAGGTCGAGGTCCCAGTTTTCCGAGAGCTGCGGGCGGAGGCTCGGGTTGTTGATCGTGAGGATGCTGTTGCCCTCGGCATCGGTGGACGCGGTCTCGTTGGGGAGGAGGTTGGCCATCGAGGGCTTGCCGTAGCTGTTGGACCAACTGACGCGGGCCTTCACGTTGCGCGTGAGGTCGTGGGTGAGATGCACGCTGGGAAACGCCTTCGAGAAGCCGCCGCGCAGCTCGCGCTGGGTGCCGGCGTAGTCCTGGCGGGCGGCTTCGACGGGATCGGTGAGGCGGAGGGCGTTGCTGCTGGCGATGCGGGCGCGCACGTAGCCGCGGCTCTCGGTCTTGGTGTCTTCCATGCGCACACCGGCGAGGAAACCGGTGCGTCCAAGGAAACCGGAGTCGGCGAGCTTGCCCTGCGCCTGCACGTAGCCGGAGGTGACGGCCTCGGCGACCGAGCGGTCGGCGATGAATATGTTCGATGTGTGGTAGTAGCCGTCCTCCTGCCACAGCGACGGCGTGATCGGCAGGCGGGCGCGGATGACGTCGGCGGCCTCCCACACGGGCAGGCGGCGGCCGGTCTCGATGGTGTCGGACATGAGCAGCGCGGTGCTCGCCGGCAGCGCAGTGGTGCCGGTGTAGTTCCAACGGCGGGAGAGGCTGCTCTCGTCCACCCACTGGTGGCGGTAGTGGAAGCCGGTCTTGGCGAAGATCGGCGCGCGCCACGGCAGGCGGTAGCGGACGTTGCCGCGGGCCTCGGCGATGACATGGTCGTTGCTGCTGTTGCCGTTGGTCATCGGGCCGTTGGGCCGGTAGTTGGCGGGGTTGGTGAAATCGTTCGCGGGCGTGAGGCCGGTCTGCGTGAAGCGCGGGCGGATGTCGGACGACGTGCG
Organism: Opitutaceae bacterium; assembly: GCA_044375835.1. Classification (GTDB taxonomy): domain Bacteria; phylum Verrucomicrobiota; class Verrucomicrobiia; order Opitutales; family Opitutaceae; genus ER46. The sequence continues at coordinate 10,255 of JBILLY010000046.1, read as the reverse complement.
GTCGAGAACCCAGCCGACGTTGGTGATGCGGTTGGTGAGCGTCGCGCCGTTTTCGCCCTGGCCGATGTTGATGTGCGTCTGGCTGTAAATGCCGGACCAGTCCACGGACCAGCGATCCCACTCGTGCTCGCCGCCGAGCGAGGCGCGGCGCTGGCGGTTGAAGAAGAAATTCGGGCCCTGGGTGGTGATGTCGATGATCGACGCGGGCACGGCGCGGACGGTGGTGACGAGATCCGTGAAGCCGGGCGCGATGCCGGCGCCGGCGTTGGCGGTGTTGGTCGCGGGGAGGTCGGGGTTGAAGACGACCTGGTTGGTGAAGGCGCGCGTGTCGAATTGCCGGCGGTAGACCTCGGAGTGATCGACGGCGGTGACGGAGAAACTCAGCTTGGTCGCGGGCGACCAGCGGTAGTCGAACTTGAGCAGGCCGTTCCACTGGCGGCGGTGGTTGAAGGTGTCCTGCGTGCGGTAGTCCCAGAGGTAGGCGGGGCTCGCGGCGGTGTTCTGGTGATCGCGGACGGTGTTGAACCAGCCGCGCGCCTGCTCGCTTTGCGAGAGGTTGAGCGTGACGCCGAGGTTGCGCTCGCCGCGGCCGACGTCGAAGACCTCCTGGTAGCCGAGGTTGACGAGCTGGTGCGCGCGGTGCTCGTGCCGCATGGGAATCTGCTTCGTGGATGGAGGGACGAAGCGCGCGGAGAGGTTGTAGGTGACGCGGCGTTTTTCCCGCATGCTGAGCGCGGAGCGGGTCTTGAAGTTGATCGTGCCGCCGAGGGAATCGGCGCCGCTCTCCGGGGTGTGGCCCTTGATGAGCTCGACGGACTCGAAGAGCGTGCCGGACATCGTGTTCAACGCGCCGCCGCGGCCGAGCGCGCCCTGACTGGTGATCTGGCCGCCGTCGAAAGTGTAGGTGTTGAGCGAGACGCCGCGGATGGAGCCGACGGTGAAACCACCGCCGGCGTCGGCGTCGGAGACGACGCCCGGCAGACGCACGACGACCTCGCCGATCGTGTAGTTGGGCAAATTGCCGAACGAGTCGGTCGCGGTGACGTTTTTCAGGTTGAGCGAATTCCGCTGCGCGGTGATCGCGGCGGCGTCGCCCTCGCGCTCGCCGGTGACCTTGAACGCGTCGAGCTGGTAGATGGCCGCGCTGAGATCGAAATCGCGGCGGACAGGCTGGCCGGCGATGACAGCGATCGTGGCGCGGCCGGAGTCGAGGCCGAGGTAGGTGGCGACGACCTCGTGCGTGCCGGCGGGCACGTCGGCAAAAACGTAGCGGCCCGTGGCGTCGGTGAGCGTCGAGCGCTGGAGCGCGGGCAGCTCGACGGTGGCGCCGGCGAGGGCGTTGCGGAGCGCGGCGTTAGTAACGGTGCCGGAGAGCGAGCCGGTGGCGGCGAACGCGGCGACCGGGAGCAGGCAGGCGGCCGCGAGCGCGGCGAGGCGGAACGGGGTGTTCATGGAGTGGCGCAGCGAGCGCATCGGCGAGAGCGTCGACCGGTCGCCGCCGGAGGCCGTTCAGAAACTCACCGTCGTGGTGACGCCGACTTTGCGCGGGGAGTTGAGCCACTGGGCGTAGCGGAGCGTGCCGTTGGTCGAGCGGACGAGGTAGACGACTTCGTTCGCGTCGAGCAGGTTCGAGACGTTGATCTGAAGCGTGGTGCGGATGCGCCCCACGGGTTTGAAGCGGTAAACGGCGAAGAGGTCGTGCAGCAGGCGGTCCGGGAAGTAATACATCTTCCGTTTGTTTCCGTCGGCGGCGTCGGTGAACATGTAGCCGCGGTGCTGGTCACGCAGGCTGCTGCTGAGGCCGACGACGAGTCCGCGCAGCCGGCCCTGGTCGAATTGGTAGCGGTTGATGAGGCTGTAGCTCCGCTCGGCGTAGCCGAACGTCTTCTCGCCCGCGCGCCGGGCGATGAGCGTGCCGCCGGACGGCGAGGTAAAGCCGAGCTGGTGCTGGGCGAGCGGCAGGCCGGTCACGCCGGTGCCGACGCCGGGCGTGAGCAGGCCGAGCACGTCGGCGTTGAGGATTTGGCCGGACTCGGGATCGAGTTGCGCAGCGTGGGGGCTGTTGGGATCGCGCAGCATGGCGACGGAGAGCGGAATCTGGGCCGAGGCGGGGTTGCGCGGATCGGAAGGCACGAGGAGGGGCGTGACCGTGCCGCCGGCCGCCGCGCGGACGCCGACGACGGTCTGGCCGTTGACGGTCGTGGTGTTGAACTGGTCGTTGTAGAATTGCGGGAGGATGACGTCGGTGCGCTCGCTGCCGTTGGCGGTGGCGAAGTTGACGCGGACCTCCCAGCCGCGGAGCGGGCGCGCGGAGAGTGTGAGGTTGTAGCCGTCGGACGTCTTGCTGAAGGTGTAGGCGCCGCCGCCGTTGCGGCCGTTGATGCCGGGGGGATCGATGTCGTTCTGCGCGCCGCCGAGCGTGGCCGTGAAATTCTGCGCCTCGGAGAGATAGTAGTTGAGATTCCCGGACACACGATCCTCCCACATCCCGAACTTGAGGCCGATGTCCTTGCTCACGCCTTTGCCGGCGGGCAGGGGCTGGTTGTAGATGTCGCGCGTGGTGTCGAAGTTGATCTTGGCGTTGGTCGAGTAGTTGAGGGAGAGGCGGACGCCGCGCAGCGGGGTGTCGATGACGGCACCGGTGGTGAGGCTGTCGTAGGTGACGGGGCCGCGCCGGAGGTTGGTGGTGGCACGGAGGTAGGTCGCCTCCTCGGCGCGGTAGCCGACCATCGTGTCGATGCGGCCCTTCCACCAGTCGCTGAAGAGGCTGAAGCCGTGGCTGCGCTCGTCGGTGTCGTCGAGGTAGTAGCCGGCGAGGTTGCTCATGCCGGTGGCCGGGCTGATCACCCCGGAAAGGCCGTAGGGATTGGTCGCGGTAGGCGGGACGGCGCCGGCGTAAATCACCGGCGCGGAGACGTAGGTGCGGCCGTTGGGGTGGACGAGTGAGGAGAAGGGCCACTCCTGCCCGCCGATGATCTGCTTGGTGTTAACCGGCAGCCAGATCGCGGGCATGATCGTGCGGCCGGACTCGGCGGCCGAGATCAACGCGGGATTCTGGATCGGGCGGCCGGAGGAATCGGCTTCATAGAAGCGCCAGAACTCCTGCTTGGTCCAGGACTGCATGTCGGAATAGAACGCGCTCGCCTGGTGGCGGCCCCAGCGGCCGAGATTTTTGTTGAAGGCGAGCGTGGCGCGGTAGCCGCGGGCACCGGTGTGGAAGGGATTCAGCTGGGGAAGGCCGGAGTTGAACGCCCACTTGGTGCCGACCTGCCCGGTCGCCGGATCGGCGTAGAGGTTGCCCGCGGCGCCGGGGGCGAAGATCGAGTTGTTGGTCGGGGCGAGCGCGTTGTTGACGCGCGCATCGTGGCCATAGCGCACCTGCGCGCTGAGGCCCTCGGCGAGTTTGGCCTCGGCGACGACCGACTTGAGGATGCCCTTGAAACCGAAGGCGTAGTAGGGGCCGAAGAGCGTGTCGGCCTTGGTGACGTCCACGAGGCCGTCGGTCAGCGCGAGCGAGTTCGCGAAGGCCGCGATGTAGCGGGTGCTCTGGTTGTCGAGGCGCTCGCCGGTCGGCAGCAGCTGGTTGAGCGGCGCGCGCACGATGCCCGAGTTGGGATAGGTGGTGTTGCGGATGAGGTGGCGCCACTCGCCGCGGATCTCGAGGCGCCGCCACGGGCGCACGGTCGCCGTGAGGTGCAGGCCCTCGTTCAGCTGGCGGTTGGCGGGGCGGAAATATTTCGCGTCGCCGTGGACGGCGTTGACGCGGATGCCCCAATGCTTGAAGCCGGCGCTCGCATCGAGCGTGTAGCGGCGGCTGCCCTCGGAGTCCCCGCCGACGGAGAAACTGGCCCGCGGCGGGCGGCCCAGCATGGCGCGCTTGGAGCTGCTGGAGATCACGCCGCCGGCGTCGCCGGAGCCGAAGAGCAGCGAGTTGGAGCCGCCGAGCGCCTCGACCCGCTCGATGTCGAAGGAGTCCATCAGCGAGGTGTCGGAGCGGAGAAAACCGTCGCGCCGCGGATTGTTAATCGTGAGCCCGCGCATCGTCATGCTCTTCGGGTCCTGCCGGTCGCCCTCGAGATCGCCGCGGACCTCCTCGTTGCCGCCGCTGATGATGGCGGAGCCGAGGCCGCCGTGCTTCGAGAGCATCTCGGTCATGTCCACGATGCCGAGTTCGTCCATGAGCTGCCGATTGAACACCTTGGCATCGAGCGGCGTCTTGCCGAGCGGGGTGTTGGTGCCGGTGATGGAACTGGTGTTCAGCGCCTGGTAGGTGTCGGAGGCGTCGGCCGCGACCTCGAACGCCGTGAGCGTGACGACCTCCTTCGCGGCGCTGGGGGTCGCAGTGGTGGAGGTTTCCGCGGCGGCCTTGGCAGCGAGTTCGTCGGGGTCGAGGCGACCGTTTTTGTTTTTGTCCCAACGAGTCAAGGTGGCGGCGTCGACGGAGCCCGGCGCGTTTTGGGCGGTCAGTGGGTCCGCGAGGATCGTCGCGAGGGCGCCACACAGGGCGAACCGGACAGGAATGCGGGAGTGCATGATGGGGCTACGGAACAGGCACGGGGTTGGGGCTGGGGTGGCGGCGCAAGCGAGCCTTGCGCGGGATCTCCCTAGAAATCGAATTTCGACGAGAGCGTCCACGCGCGCGGCGTGCGGATGAAGAAGGAGGAGGGGATGAGTTGCGCGGCCGTCGGCGGGGCGTCGCCGGGGCCGATGACGGTTGTCCTCATGCGGCGGATGATCGGGTCGGACTCGTCGAGGAGGTTGAAGACGTTCAGCTGAAACACGACCGAGGTCTTCCGCAGCCACGTGAAGCGCGTGCGGTAGCGGAGCGAGGCGTCGTAATCCATCGTGCTGTTGCCGAAGAGCGGCACCGTGCCGAGCAGCGCGCCGCTGCCGACGCCGCCTTGGCGAATCTCATAGGCGCCCGTGTAGGCGCCCGACTTGTAGCGCGCGCTGCCGGTGACGCCGAGGCCCTTGAGCCGGCCCGGCAAATCGTAGGTGGCGGTGAGGTTGGCGCTGAGCCGGCCGCCACCGAAATTGTTGGAGAGCGAATCGATCGACTGGTCGAGGCGCTGGTCGAGGGCGTCGAGCAGGCTCGCGACCGTGACCGTGGGGTTGGCGGCGGTGGCGAGGTTGCCGACGTTCACGCCGGGATTTTTCGACTGGAGGTCGGTGATGTAGGCGCGGAGCTGCGCGGCCATCGGGAGCGTGAACTTGTAGAGGTTCTCGCGCTCGCGGGCGGTCTTGGAGAACGTGGCGCGGAGGCGCAGGCCCTGCATCGGGTTCGCGGTGAGGCGGAATTCGTAACCACGGCTCGCTTGGTCGAGCATGTCGGCGTTGGCGTTGTAGACGGGGCGCAGCAGCGGGAAACGCGCCTTGAGATCGGCGACGGCGGCGGGGTCGGCGGAGTTGAAGAGCCGGGCGGCGCCCGCGGGGTTGTTGAGGATCGGGAAGACCGCGTTGTAGGCGCCGCGGATGCTGTCGGCACTGTTGAGGTTGAGGGTGAGCACCTCGGTGACGTCGTTGTTCGACGTGTCGAAATAGCCGAGGTCGGCGGCGACGCGGCCGCCGAAGAGCTCGAACTTCAGTCCGGCGTCGAGGCCCTCGCCGGCGGTGTTGGGCGGCGTGACGGCGTCGGGGCCGACGATGTTGCCGCGCGGCGGGCCGAAATTCGTGCTCTTGTTCGCATAGACCGACATCCACTGCGTCAGGTGAAACACGCCGCCGAGCGTGCGCGTCGATCCGTTTGTGACGGTGCGCCGGACGATGGTGCGATCGAGGACGTCGAGGCCGTTGCTCGCTTCCCAGCCGGGCGGGCGGATCGTGCGCTGGCCGTAAACGTAGTCGGTCGCCTCGTCGGTGCGGTAGCCGGCGGTGAGCACGAGGCGGTTGTTGAAGAACCGGCTTTGCGCGGCGGCGAGGTAGGAAATCTGGCGGGCGGTGCGGAGATTCTCGCCCTCGGTGACCCAGCCGCTGGTGATCGGGCCACGCGTCGGGTGGTTCCACGTGAGGGTCGAGAACTCGCGCCAGTCGGGCACGAAGAAATTGCCGGCGTCGAGCGGCGAGGCGTAGTGGCGGCGGACGACGCCGTTGTTGGTGTTGATGGGATCGGCGTTGAACGGCGCGTAGAGCCAGGAGTCGCGAAAGTTTTCGCTGCCGGAGGCCGTCTCCATGTAGGAGGCGGTGCCGACGACGCGGTGCGAGCCGAGCCAGCGGCCGAGGTTGAACTGCCAGGCGGCCGTGCCCTGCACGACCTCGCGCTCGCCCTGCTGCGTGCGGTGCAGCCAGCGCGACTGCGCGTAATACTGGCCGGCAAACGGATTGATCGCCTGGCCGGCGGCGTTGGTCGCGAGCGGCGTCGCGCCGAGGTTCAGGATTTGCGCGCTGTTGGTGAACGTGCGGTTGGCGTCGGCGAGGATCGTGGCGCCGCTGGCGGCGCCGTTGGCGAAGGCCTGATAGGTGTCGGCGCTGCTCTCCTCGCGCGACGCGGAGAGGTTGAGGTAGAGTTTCTCGGCGAGCTTGTGATCGACTGCGACGGCGAGGATCTCGCGGTCGACGCCCTTGCGGCCGCCGGGGCCGTTGATGTTGCCGCGGGGGTTGAAGAAGCGCGGGTCGATCGTCTGCCGGTTGCTGGCGTCGTTGCTGCCGAGGCTGGCGTTGGTGAAGAGCGAGGCGGCGGCGTTGATGATGAAGGAGCGGGCGCCGTTCTGCACGACGACGGGGCTGACGCCGGCGCCGATGTAGTTGAACGCGGTCGGCGAGCCGGCGGGATTGACGATGGCGTTGCGCTGGGCGGCGGTGAGCGTGTCCCAGTTGGCCGGCAGTTCGAAGGTGGGCGAGCCGCGGTCGAGCCAGTTGGTGACGTAGGTGTTCGTCAGGTGCGGGCCGGGATAGGCGACGGAGCCGGTGACGTGCTCGCGCTCGTATTCCACGCGGACCTCGGTGCGATCGGTGGCGCGCCACGTCGAGGCGAGGTGGATGCCGTCGGTGTTGTTGGTGAAGTTGGCGCGGTATTTCTTCGTGCGCTCGGCGATGCCGTTGACGCGGAGACCGAGTTTGCCGGGGAGCAGGACCTGGTTCACGTCGGCGGTGACGCGGCGGCTGCTGTTGCTGTCGAACTGGAAGTCGAGCCCGTAAGCGGCGCGGTTGAGCTTGGCGCGCTTGGTGGTGATGTTGACGACGCCGCCGGCGCTGCCGAGGCCGAAGAGGATGGCGTTGGGGCCGCTGGAATTGTCGATGCGCTCGACGGTGTAGAACGCGGGGCGCGAATCGGTGGGCAGGTAGTTGCGCGCCATCGAGCCGCCGAGGCCACGGGTGCGGAAGTTGACGTTGATCTGGGAGCCGGGGAAGACGGTGTTGATGACGCCCTGGCTGTCGAAATCGCCGGCGTCCTCGGCGAAGTTGGTGGAGAACGCGAGCGCCTGCTCGAGGGTGGTGGCGCCGATGTCGTCGAGGAAATCCTTGGTGAGCACGTCGAGGACGCCGGGCGTGTCGCGCAGCGAGGAGTCGAGCCGCGAGCCGGAGAGGGTGTTGGCGGCGCGGTAGCCGGTGTCGCCGGCGGTCGAGACGGTGAACGGGCTGAGCTGGACGGGCTCGGCGGGATCGGAGGAGGTGGTGGGAGCGGTGCGTGCCGGGGACGGCGGAAGGGTGGATTGGGCGCGGAGGGCTGAGACAGAGAGAAGGAGAGAGAGGGAGATGGAGAGACGGGGAGACGCGACGTGCCGAGGGGAGGTCATAGGGTGAGGTGAAAGGGCGAAAAGGGGCGGCGGCTGGGAAGCCGCTGGCCGAGTGCCGGCGGCGTCAGAAGTCGAACGAGTTCGAGAGCTCGTAGGCGCGCGGCGGCGACACCGCCCAGACGGGGGAGCCGTCGCCGTTCACGGCGACGCGGCGCAGGCCCTGCTCGCTGAAAAGGTCCTGCGCGTTGAGCTGCACTTTCCAGCGCACGCGGTTGTTGAGGATGCGGCGGGTGTAGTTGAGCATCATGCCGCCGGCGAGCACCTGGCCGGTCTTGTATTCGGTGTTCAAGTCCGACACGAGGCCCTGGTAGCCCTCGAGGCCGCCGAAGTTCAGGGCCTTCGTCGTCTGGCCGTAGCCGATGACCTTGCCGGATTCCCAGCGCAGGCTGGTGCCGATGCCGAGCCCCTTGAGGCGGCCCTCGGTGAAACTGTAGCGGCCGACGAGCTTGCCCGTGTAGGGCGAGAGGCCGGCGCGGGCGTTGCCGGCCGGGAGGATGTCGCTCGCGTAGGAGACGCCGACGACACTCGCGAAGTTGTCCCGCAACAACTGCGAGTTGGAAACCGCCGGAGCCCGCGTGCCATCGATGCGCATGCCCTCGTCGAAATATTTTTTGTAGAACGGGGCGCGCTTCGCGAAGAAGTCGGCGAGCTCGGGGGCGACCACGGCGCCGACGATGGCCTCGGTCTGGTCGATGCTGGCGACGAAGTCCCAGTTGCGATTCGGCCGGAAATAGGCCTCGAGCGCGTAGCCCTTGGATTCCGTCGAGGAGGTGGCCACGGCGCCGTTGGGCAGGGCGTAGGGCGCGGTGGTGGTGCCGCCGTTGGGCGCGACGGTGCTCCACTCGGATTGCCGGCCGGCGTTGATGAGCGCGTTGTAGAGCGTGTTCTCGAACGCCGGGATGCGGTTCTGCACGCTGGTGGTCGCGGCGGAGGTGTAGAGCTGCGACGACTTGTAGCGGGTGAGCTTCACGTCGAGCTTCCCACTGAAGAAGGAGGCGCCGAGGCCGACCTCGTCGGTCTCGCCGGTCGAGGGCGGGATGTTGCGATAGAGGCTGTCCTGCCGCGGGCTGGTAGCGGCGAAATTCTCCGAGCGGTTGGCGAATACGCGCAGGCGGTCGGTGAGCTTGAAGACGATGCTCGACGTGGCGGTGTCGGCTTCGTTTTTGAACGAGGTGCCGGTGGAGAGGAAATCGCGGCGACCGCTGCCGGGGAGCGCGGGAAACGGGAAGCCGGCGTCGGGCTGCAGCGCGGCGAGGAACGAATCGACCTTGTCGCGGCGCCAGCCCAGCAGCGTCACGATGCGGTTTTTCCAGAAGAAACTCTGGAGGGAGGTGCCGATGCCCTCGTTGCGCAGAATGGACCACGTGCGGACGGCGGCGTTGGGGATGAGTCCCTGGCCGACGCGGATCTGCTGCGGCGAGCGCTGCCACGCCGCCGGGGTCGCGAGGTTGTTGTAATAGAGGTAATCGTAGGAGCGGCCCGCCTGCGCCGCGACGTTGTCGGGAAAGCCCGTGAAGCGCAGCGCGGTGTCGCCGACCTTCACCGGATCGCCGACATACCAGAGCTGCATGATGAAGCGGGACGAGCCGCCGGTGGAGTTGGCGCCCGTGGCGGCGCCGGGCAGGACGTTGGGAATGTCGTTCTCGAATTGGTTGTGGTAACGCGTGCCGTAGGTGTCGCGCTTGGCCTTGGTGAAGACCGTCGTCAGGCGGTGCGAGCCGAGCCAGCCCAGCTTCTGGGTCTTCTTCGCGAAATCGAAGTCGTAGTTGGCCTGCACGAGGTAGTTTTCGAGCGTGGCGTCGCCGCGCTCGGCGATGTTGCGGCCGTAGATGAAGGGCCGCAGGAAATTCGGGTTCGCGCGCCCGTCGGGCAGCCGCTGGTTGATGTCGATCGAGATCTGGTTGGTCTGCGAGAGGACGGCGAAATACTGGTCGAAATCGCGGGTCTCGCGCTGGACCGTGGCCGATACGTGGAAGTCCTCGGTGATGCGCTGGTCGAGCGTGAGGTTGATGCGGCGGAGGTGCTCCTGGCGGTAGTGGCCGGGCAGCGCGCCGATCTCGACGGTTTCGTAGGGGAAGATGCCCTGACTCGTGACCTGCGGATCGGCGCGGAGGATGGCGCTGTTTTCGAGCGCGTCGCCGCTGCGGGCGAACTGGCTGCGCGCGGTGGCGGGGTTGACGGCGGCGCCGGTGATCGTGCGGTTGGCGAGGAGCGTGACGACGTTGTCGAGCGGGTTGGCCCATTGGCCGTTGCCGCTGTAGATCAGCGCGGTGCCGGCGGCATTGGTGTCGAGCGGGCGGCGGATGAGGCCGAGGTTGACGGTCGTGCCGTTGGCCAGCGTGAACGTCGTGGCGGGCGCGATGCCATCGGCGTTGGGCACGGTGGGGTCCCAGTAGAAGGCCTGCGCGATCTGGGCGGGCGTCATCTGCGGGGCGTAGGTGTTGTAGGCGCGCAGCCAGCCGGAGACGTTGTCCTGCACGGTGCGGTTGTTGGGGCGGCGGCCGAAACTGGAGACGCCCTCG
>JBILLY010000750.1:0-3189 GCA_044375835.1 Opitutaceae bacterium | reverse complement strand
GATGAGGCTGCTGAGCGAGATGGTCGCGGGCGGGGTCGGCTCGCCGGCGGGAATCATGGCGTAGCCGGGCGGGACGACGCGGAACTCGGAGAGCGTGGGGCGACGGTTTTGGGGCAGCGAGTAAAGGGCGGCACGGTCGACCTCGAACGCGTCGGCGTCGGTGAGGCGGAGGCGGAGCTTGGCATAGCGGCCGCGGAGCGAGGCGGCGCGCCAGCCGCCGTCGGCACCGGCGGCGAGCGGAGTCCAGGCGGTCCAACCCTCGAGGTCGTCGGTGCCTTGGCTGGTGCGGATGTCGAGCGCGAGCTGGGCGGGAGCGAGGTTGCGGAGGCGGTTGAAGCGGAGGGCGCCGAGCGTGGCGGCGGTGCCGAGGTCGAGACGGCGCGACTCGGCCTCGCGGGGGGCGGAGGCGGCGAAGTCGAGCACGGCGAAACCGGGGGCGTTGTTGCGGAGGAGGAGGAATTGATCGGGGGCGGCGGGGTCGCCGCCGGGGAGGGGGACGGCGCCGTTGAGCTGGGAGGAGACGGAGCCGGCGAAGGTGAGGGTGAGGCGGGATTTGAGGTCGTAGCCGACGATCTCGCCGAGTTCGCCGCCCGCGAGGAGGAGCGTGTCGCCGCGGCGCAGGATGCGGTAGAATGCAGTGTTGGCGCGGGTCGAGAGCGACTCGGGAAAGCCGGCGGCGGGGAACAGCACGAGGGCGCTGCGGCCGGCGAAGCGCTCGGCGGTGGCGGGCGGCGGGAGGTTTTCCTTGGCCGGTTCGCCGGGGCGGCCGGCGGCGGGCGCGGGCGTGACGCGGGATTCGCCGCTCGTGGTGGAGAACACGATCGTGGCGTAGAGGTCGCCGGCGGCGGTCGCGAGGAGGTCGGTGACCTCGGCATCGCGGTTTTCCTGGAGAATGACGGGGGCGGAGGCGCCGACGGGCCAGACGTAGACGTTGCCCTTGGGGGCGGAGCCGGCGGCGATGCGGCCGTCGGCGAGGCGGGCGAGGCGGCGGACGTTGCGGTCGCGGATCTCGCCGAAGACGGTGAGGCCGTGGGCGCCGAGCTGGGCGGGAGTGACGAGTTTCTCGGGGGCGAGGCCGGCGGCGGCGAAGCGGTCGAGGTTGAGCGAGTAGATGCGGCCGGGGTTGCCGGTGGCGACGAGCACGGTGTTGCCGACGACGGGGAGCAGATCGAAAATCGAATCGACGGGGAGCGGGGCGCGGGCGACGACCTTGTCTCCGCGGATCAGATACAAGGCGGCTTTGGGCGAGGTGCCGGCGAGGAGGTCGCCGTTGGGCAGGCGTTTGAGGGCGAAGACCTGGGGCTCGTCGAGTTTGACGACGTCGCGGGCGGTGAAGGAAGCGTCGGCGGGATCGAGGGTGATTTCGGCGACGCGGCCGTCGGGGCCGGTGCCGACGTAGAATTTTCCGGCGGTGCCGGCGGGCTCGAGGGCCCAGAGGATCTCGGCGGGGGCCTTGGCGGTGGATTCGCGGATGACGGGGCCGGGCAGGAGACGCCCGTCGGAGCGGGTGGCGAGGCCCTTCAGGCTGCGGCTCGGGAGGTCGCGGTAGAAATCGACGTCGAGTTTGCGCGAGAGCGGTTCGGCGCGGGCGGCGGAGGTCGCGGTGGCGGCGGCGAGCAAGACGGCCAAGACTTGGGGCACCACGAAATACACGAAAGACACGAAAGCCTGGGAGCGGGGACGGGAGGGGAGGGCGAGGCGGAGCACTGGGAGAGGAGGAGAGTGAGAGGGATGCGGAAGGAAGGCGGGCGGGACGGCGCGAGGCGGAGAAGGCCTGAGCAAACTCAGGTCCGAGAGGCTGGGGAGCGGCAGTTACTCGACGACGGCGAGGGGGCGGCGGACGACGGTGGGGAGGAGTTTGCCGGGGAGGAGGTGGCGCTCCCAGAGGGGGAGGACGGCGTCGCGGCGGCGGAAGCGGGCTTCGTCGGCGGCGCGCGCGATGCGTTCGAAGGAGCCGGGCGTCTCGACCGTGGAGGAGACGGTTTGGTCGCTCAAGATGGCGGCGCGTTCGACGACGGCGAGAAACACGCCGTCGGTCGGGCGGTCGTCGCGCATGGCGGCGAGGTAGGCGTCGAAGCTGCGCAGTTCGGAGGCGGAAATCATGCGGGGGCGGCCGGTGAGTTCGTCGAGGGCGCGACCGGGCGCGAGGATGACCTCGAGCTGCTTGCCGATCCAAGCGCGGTCGAGCGGGAGGTCGATCACGTCGACGTGCGAGGCGCCCTGCCAATCGCGCCACGCGAGCGTGGCCTGCACGACGGTGCCGCCCGGGGCCTGGGTGCGGGAGAGGCGGAATTGTTCGAGGGTGACGGCGGGGTTTTGCGCGAGCGGCTCGATGGTGAAGGCGACGCGGTCGGGGAAGGTTTTCGCGTAGGGATTCTGGAGGTTGGCGGCGAGGCCCTGGACGAATTCGTTGAGGCCCTGGACGAAGCCCTGCGGGCCGGAGTGCACGGTCTCGAAGGCGAGGGCGGAGCCGGCGGGGAACTCGATGTTGCTGCGGAGGCGGAAACCGTTGGCGAGGCCGCCGTCGTTGGAGCCGACGATGGCCTGGCTGAGGCCGGCGGCGACGATCACGGGCGTGAGCTGCTGCTGGCGGGCGACGTTGTAGCGGAGCGTGCGCGGCTCGCCGCGGAGCGGGCGGACGGTGACCTCGACGGCGATCATCGCGGGGCCGGGGCCGAGCGTGCCGGAGACGGCGGAGAGCCGGTCCTGGGTGACGGTGCCGAGCACGGCGCCGGTGTTGGACAGTTTCACCGACTGCATCTGCGAGGGCAGAATCGTGAGGATCTCGGCGGCGCACATGGGCAGGGCGACGTCGCCGAGCGACAGCATCGGGTGGCCGAAGGCGGTGACTTGGTTGCCCTGCACGCGCGAGACGGTGCCGGTGCCGGCGAGCGAGATGTCGCCGGTCGCGAGGGCGACGGCGACGGCGCCGCCGGGGCGGAGGGCGGGGGCGGCGCCGGAGGTGGACGGCGGTTTCGCCGGGGCAGACGGAACCTCGGCCGGTGCGGAGCCGGACTGGGTGCTGCCGCCGAGGGCGGAGGCGTGGAGGCCGAGGGCGGCGAAGCGCGGGGCGAAGAGCTCGGCGACGGCGGGGCTCAGGCCGCCGAGGGTGAAAACGGGTTGGAGCGGGCGGAGGCCGAAGGGATCCAAGCGCGTCGATTCGGACGGCGGAATGACGGACGAGTCGGG
>JBILLY010000749.1:0-3195 GCA_044375835.1 Opitutaceae bacterium | reverse complement strand
GGGAATTCCGCTGACGTTCGGCCCGGACTGCACGCAGGGCGCCACCGGCCGCGGGGTCGTCAACCTCACCAGCGAGACTTCCAATCGGCTCGAGCAGACGCTCGCGGGCAGCCTGCGCTATCGCTTCGACGACGGCCGCTGGCGCGTGCAGGCCGGCGTCAATCGCTCGTCGTCGAGCGCCAAGTTTCGGGGCGGCGGCAAAGACTGGGTCTTCAACAGTCTGACCGCCACCTACGCCGTCCCGCTGCGGATCGCCTACACCGGCGTGACGCCCCTGAGCGCAGCCGGTTCGTCCACGGTCGTGCGCGCCTTCGGCAACGACGGTCGCGAGGTGAACTTCAACAACCTGGCCGACTTTCGCGTCACCACGGCCGCGATCGGCGGACGGACCATCACGGATGACGTGGTGTCGGCCGACGTGAGTCTGCGGCGACGGATCAGCCTGCTGAAATTTCCGGGCTTCCTCGAAGCCGGGGCGTTGCAGCGCGTGCAGCGGCGGGACAGCCGCATTCCGGTCCGCAACTTCACCTACAACGGCAACAACGGCGATTTCTCAGCCTTGCCCTACCGGATGCAGGTCTACGTGAACCAGGATTCCGGCTTCGGGGTGCGCGATGTCGCCTTCATCAACACGGTCGCGGCTTCTCGGGCTTACAAAGCCAACCCGGCGCTCATCACCCAGACCCCCGCCCAAGCGGCGGCCGAGGCCGTTTCCCGGATCAACACCTCCGAGTTCATCCGCGAGGAACTCAAGGCGGCTTACACGCAGGCCGAACTGCAGCTCGTTCCCGGGCGCCTCAAGCTTCTGACCGGGGTGCGATTCGAGGAAACGGCCAATCGCGGGCAGGGCCCGATCTTCGATCCCGGCGCCGCCTTCGTGCGCAATGCCAACGGAACCTTCGCGCTCGACGCCCGCGGCCAGCGGATTCGCCGCCCCGAAGCCGGCGCCGCCGGTTCGATCGAGGAAGTGCGACTCACCCGGCGCGAGCGCGGCAACGAATCGTCCGGCGCCTACGACGGCTTCTACCCGAGCGTCCATGTGACCGCCACGCCGACGGACGATCTCGTGGTCCGCTTCGCCTACGCCCGCACGTATGGTCGCCCCAACTTCAGCGAGATCATTCCGAACGTCGTGATCAACGAGCGCGACCTCTCCGCCGAGGACCTCGCCAATCCGACCGTCATCCCCGGCACGCTGAGCGTGCGGAACCCGTCGCTCCGGCCGTGGACCGCCGACAACTTCGATCTCTCGCTCGAACGCTACACGGCCGCGGGCGGTGTGTTTTCCGTCGGCGCGTTTCAAAAGGACATCCGCGACTTTTTCGCCGACACCGTGCGCGTCGCGAGTGCCGCCGACATCGCCGAACTCGGACTCGATCCACGTTTCGCCGGCTTCCAGCTGTCGACCACCGTCAACTCCGGCGCGGCGCGCATCCGCGGCGGGGAAGTAAGTGTGCGGCACTCGCTCGGCGGACTGGGGACGTGGGCGCGTTCGCTGAGTGTCTTCGCCAACGGCTCGCGCCTCCTGCTCGAGGGTAACCGGAACGCGGACTTCGCCGGCTTCGTGCCGAAGAGCGCGGCGTGGGGTGTGACGTTCGCGCGCTCGCCCGTGACGGTCATGGCGCGGTGGAACTGGCGGGGCCTGCAGCGCAACGGCCCGTTCGCCGCGCTCGGACCCGACTCGTTCAACTATCTCCGCGCCCGCACCCATCTCGACGTCAGCGTCGACTGGCAGATCCGCCGCAAACTCGCGGTCTTCGGCTCAGTGCGCAACGTCTTCAACGTGCCCAATCTGGCGATGCGCTACGGTTCCCTCACGCCGGCCCACGCCCGCATGTTCATGGTGTCGGAGTTTGGCGCGCAGATCACGGCGGGGATCAAGGGCAGCTTCTGATCGCGCCATGTCGTTCCGCCGCTTCCTCGCTACAGCTCTCGCGGCGTGCTGCGCCGCTTGCACCGCAAACGCCGCTACCCGACTGCCGAACATCCTCGTCATCCTCGCCGACGATCTCGGTTATGCCGACGTGGGGGTGCAGGGTGGCGCGGAAGTTCCGACGCCCCATCTGGACGCGCTCGCGCGCTCGGGCATCCGGTTCACCAACGGCTACGTCTCCGCGCCGTATTGCGGGCCCTCACGCGCCGGCTTCTTCACCGGGCGTTACCAGACGCGTTTCGGCGCCGAGTTCAACGCGCGGGTCGGCGACGAGTCGCGCCTCGGGTTGCCGCTCTCCGAGCCGACGATCGGCGACCACCTGCGCGCTGCCGGCTACGCCACCGGGCTGGTGGGGAAGTGGCACCTCGGCTTCAGCGCGGACCGTCATCCGCTCGCCCGCGGCTTCGACGAGTATTTCGGCTTCCTCGTCGCGATGCACAACTTCGTGCTCCGTGCCGACCGCGAGCCGGAGTTCGAAGCCGCCTACTCGCGCAACATGATCTACCGCGGCCGCGAGTTGCAGCGGATCGACGGCTATTCGACGGATGTTTTCACCGACGAGGCGATCGCGTTCATGCGCCGTCGCCAGGATCGGCCGTGGTTCCTGTGTGTCGCCCACAACGCCGTGCACACGCCGCTGGAGGTCATCAAAAAATACGGCGATCGCGTGCCTGCGGCCGTCACCGATCCCGAGCGGCGCGGATACCTTTCGCTCCTGGTCGGCCTCGACGACAGCGTGGGCCGGCTGACCGCCCACCTGCGCGAACAAGGGTTGGAACGCGACACGCTGGTGTTTTTCTTCAGCGACAACGGCGGCGCAGGTCAGAAGCCCTATCTCTCCTACAACACCGCGCGGAATCATCCGCTGCGCGGCAACAAGGGGCAGGTTTTGGAGGGCGGCAACCGGGTGCCGTTCTTTGTTTCGTGGCCCGGCACGCTCGCGGCGGGCCGGACCTTCGACGAGCCGGTAATCGCGCTCGACATCGCCGCCACCGCGCTGGCCGCCGCCGGCCGGCCCGCGCCGGCCACGTTTGACGGCGTGAATCTGCTCCCGTGGCTGCGGGGAGAAAAAAGCGGTGCGCCGCACGAGGCGTTGTTCTGGCGCCTGGGTCCGCAGAAGGCTGTGCGCGAAGGACGGTGGAAGCTGGTCGATTGGCGCGATTTCGACGCCAAGCGGCAGAGCGGCTGGCAACTCTTCGACCTCGACAAGGATGTCGGTGAAACGACCGATGTTTCCGCCCGTCACCCCGAAATTGTGGCCC
>JBILLY010000746.1:0-3204 GCA_044375835.1 Opitutaceae bacterium | reverse complement strand
ACCGTCACCTTCGCCGACAAAAACGTCGGCACCAACAAGGCCATCGCGCTCACCGGCGTCACGCTCGCCGGCGCCGATGCCGCCAACTACACCGCCGCCACGCCCACCGGCATCACCGGCTCCATTTTGCCGAAGGAGATCACCGTCGCCGGCACGACCGCCGCCAGCCGCGTCTACAACGCCACCACCGTCGCCACCCTCGCCGGCGGCACGCTCGTCGGCCTCGTGGGCGCCGACCAAGTCACCCTCAACTCCGCCGCCGCCGTCGGCGCGTTCGCCGACAAGCACGTCGGCACCGCCAAGCCGGTGACCGCGACGGGTTACGCGTTGGCCGGCACCGACGCCGCCAACTACTCGGTGAAGCAACCGACCGGTCTCACCGCGAGCATCACGCCCTTCACGCTCGGCCTGCTCGGCGTCTCCGCCAACAAGACCTACGACGGCACGACCGCGGCGCCGCTCGCGTTCACCGGCCTCGGCAACGTGTTCGTCGGCGATGTCGTCACCGTCGATCCCAGCGGTGTCACCGGCGCCTTTGCCGACAAAAACGCCGGCACCGCCAAAGCGGTCACCCTCGCCGGTGCTTTCGGTCTCACCGGCGCCGACGCCAAGAACTACCAACTCACTCAGCCGACCGGCGTCACCGGCACCATCGCGCCCCGCGGCATCACGGTCTCGGGCCTCACCATCGCCGACAAGACCTACGACGGCACCGTCACCGGCGTCATCTCGGGGACGGGCGCTTTCGGCGGCACGATCACCGGCGACGACCTGCGCATCAACGTCGGCGCGATCACCGTCGCGTTTGCCGACAAGAACGCCGGCACCAACAAGGCCGTCACCCTCTCCGGCGTCACCCTCGCCGGCGCCGACGCCGCCAACTACACCGCCACGACGCCCACCGGCATCACCGCGTCGATTCTGCCGAAGGATGTTTCCGTCACCGGCCTCGGCGCGGCGAACAAGATCTACGACGGCACGGCCGCCGCGTCGCTCACCGGCCTGCCCGCGCTCCAAGGCACCGTGTCGGGCGACAGCGTCTCGCTCAATGCCGGCGCCCTCGCCGGAAGTTTTGCCAACAAGAACGTCGGCACCGGCAAGGCCGTCGCCGTCACGGGCCTGACGCTCGCCGGCGGCGACGCCGTCAACTACCGGCTGACCGTTCCCGCCCTCTCCGCCAGCATCACGCCGCGCGATGTCAGCGTCGGCGGGATCGCCGTCGTCAGCCGCGTTTACGACGGCACCGCGGCCGCCACGCTCTCCGGCACGGCCCAGATCACCAACCTCGTCTCCGGCGACGCGGTCAATTTCAGCCCCGGCGCGTTGACCGCCAGCTTTGCCGACAAGAATGCCGGCGCCAACAAACCCGTCGCCGTTTCCGGCGCGGGCCTGACCGGCGCCGACGCCGCCAACTACCGCCTCGCGCCGCTCTCCGGCCTCACGGGCACCATCACCCCCGCCGAACTGCGCGTCACCGGCACGACCGCCGCGAACAAGACCTACGACGGCACCGCCGCCGCCACGCTCACCGCGGTCGGCACCGTCGCCGCCCGCCCGGGCGATGCCGTGCAACTCGGCGGCACGCCCGTGGCCGCCTTCGCCGACAAGAACGCCGGCACCAACAAGCCGGTCACACTCTCCGGCTACACGCTGACCGGCGCCGATGCCGCGAACTACACCTTGGTGCCGCCGACCAACGTCACCGCGACGATCTCTCGCGCCACGCTCGCGCTGACCGGCGTCGTCGCCGACTCCAAGATCTACGACGGCACCACCGCCGCCCCGCTCAGCGGCTCGCTCACGGTCGCCGCGCTCGCCCGCGACAACGTGACGGTCGCGGGCTCGCCGACGGCGACGTTTGCCGACAAAAACGTCGGCACCGCCAAGGCCGTGACGCTCTCCGGCCTCAGCCTCGCCGGACCCGACGCCGCCAACTACACCTTCGTGCTGCCGTCGCTCACCGCGAGCATCACGCCCCGCAATCTCCAGGTCGGCGGTCTCACCGTTCTCGGCCGCGCGTATGACGGCACCGCCGCCGCGACTCTCTCCGGCACCGTCCAGCTCGCCGGCGCCGTCGCCGGCGACGCGATCAGCTACAACGTCGCCGCGCTCACCGCGACCTTCGCCGACAAAAACGCCGGCACCGCCAAACGCGTCGCGCTCTCCGGCAACGGACTCTCCGGCGCGGATGCGGGCAACTATGTGCCGGTGCTGCCGACCAATCTCGTCGCCACGATCACCGCCCGCGCCCTGCAAGTCCTCGGCGTCGATGCGGTCAACCGCGCCTACGACCGCACGACCGTCGTGGCGCTCACCGGCGGCACGCTGGGCGGCGTGGTCAGCGGCGATGCGGTGACGTTGTCCACCGCCGGCGCCACCGGCACCATGGCCGACAAGAACGTCGGCGTGAACAAAGCCGTCGTCGTCTCCGGCTACGCCCTCGGCGGCGCCGACGCCGCCAACTACACCGTCGCCCAACCCACCGGCGTCGACGTGAACATCACCGCCGTCCAAGTCGGCATCACCGGAGTGGAAGTCGCCGACAAATTGTTCGACGGCACCACCAACGCCACCATCAGCGGCGGCACGCTCAACGGCGCGCTCCCCGGCGACGACCTGCGGCTCGTAACGACCGGAGCCACCGCTCGGTTCGACACCGCTCTGGTCGGCAACGACAAGGCCGTGAGCCTCGACGGCTTCACTCTCGCCGGCAGCGACGCGGGCAACTACCGCATCAACCCGTCCCTCGGCATCACCGGCCGCATCTTGCCGTCGCTGCGCGAGATCACCGAGGTCGTGCCGGCGGAAGTCCTGCGCGCCGCGTCCAACCAGGCGCTCGATACGCAGCGCGCGCAGCTCGAGGCGCAGGCCCGCGCCCAGGCCGACCCCGTCAAGGTCACCGACTTCTCCCGCGTCGTCCAACAGGCCACCGCCGGCATCGTCATCACTCCGATCAACCGCGCGCTCCTCGACACGCCGCCCGCGCAGCAGGATCCGCTCACGAAAAACTACATCGCGGCGGCCATGGCCGTCGATGCCGCCAACAACAACCTGCAGGCCCAGGCCATCGGTTTCCGCATCGCCGCCGACCAGCAGAAGCAGACCGGGCAGCTGCTCAACCAGACGGTGAAGGCGCTGCAGGTCGAACAACAGCTGCGCGCCCCGCTCGTCCAGCGGCTCGAGCAGGTGAACAGCCAGCTCGCC
>JBILLY010000747.1:0-3204 GCA_044375835.1 Opitutaceae bacterium | reverse complement strand
CCCAGTTCACACGAAAGGTGTGGGTCCAGTCGGTGGCGGCCCGCCCGATGCCGCGCTGCAGCTCGTAGTCGAGCGAGATGGACTTGGTGACCGAGAACACCGCGCCGCCGCCGACCGAGAGCGCGGTGAGCGAGCTGCTCGCCGAAGTGACGGTGAGGATCGACTCGGCGTAGAGGCCGAGGCGCGAGGTGAGCGAGTGATGCGCGCAGGCGGAGAAGGTCCACCACGAGTCGTAGCCGGAATCGTCCGGGTTGCGCACGACATCCCAGGCGGCCATCGCGCCCAGCGTGGCGCCGCCGGACAACGTTTTTTCCCAGGGCACGATCACCCCGCCTTCGACGGAGTCGTTGCCGACGCCGCCGGTGTTGGACGGGATCTTCACATAGGGAATCACGGCCGCGGACTGGCCGGAGGCAACATCCTGCCAGAAGCGCCATTTGCTCCGGAAATAGAGATCGCCGAAGCCGGAATCGGTCGTGCGCACGCCGCCGAGACCGACGGTGAAACGCTGGAAAACGTCGACGCCAATCTGGAGGTCGACGTCGCGGGTGAGGCCGGCGGACGCGAGCGTGGACAGCACGCCGATGCCGCGGAAGGAAGCGCCGGCGGTGTCGGCGCGATCGCGGCGCAGCGTGAGGGCGTCGACCTCGAGCAGGAAGTGACCGGGTTCGACGGGCTGGGGTGTCTCGGTGGTCTGGGCGAGGGCGGCGACCGGCGAGAGCAGGAAGGCGAGGAGAACGGACCGCAGACGGCGCGGCCGGGACGGCGGGGTGACCATGCGGAGAAAAAGGCGATCCGGGCCGCGGGCGGCGAGGCGGAAAACGGGGCGCCGAAACGCGCGGCGGGGGGGTGATGAAGACTGTGCCTGAAAGGGCGTAGAAACCGGAGGAAAACGCTGATGGATTTCGCCAATGGGGCGAAATCTTGGAGTGCGGCTCCGGCTGATCGCCTGCGCAGGCTGCAAATGGGGCGGCTCATCGCCGCCGGAAAATCGCGATGTGATAGAGGGAGTGAAATCGTCCGCGGCAGAGATCTATTCCTGCGTCCCTTGACGTTTGGACTACCAGGGAAGAGAGGCCGAAATTCCGAAACCGGGTGAGGAATTCGCCCTGCAACCCAGGCCGGCTCGGCGAGCCAGCCCCACCTCGGAATAGGCCAAGCGTCGCGGGACGCTGGTATTGATCGCACCCGATGCGCGCGTCGCGGCGCATTCTCTTGCACGTCTTGGGGAGAAGCGGGGCCTTCTGGGCGGCGGCAGGAATGCCGCCGATCCGGGGTGGCAGTATTCCTGCGGCTGACAGCCTGTTTGCCGCGAAACGGCCTGAGCAAGCTCAGGCCCTACGGTCCGGAGACTACGGTCCGGAAGCCGCGGGGCGGCGGTTGCGAACGGTCAGCTCAGGGATCGACGTCGTAGACCTCGACGATGCCGACGCCGGTGGTGCCGCCGACGCCGCTGAGCTGGGCCGTGTAGGCGCCGGGCGGGAGCATGACGATCATCGCGGCGTCGCGGGAGCCGTTGGCAAACGGGAAGGCGCCGGCCGCGGAGGCGGCGGAGGCGATGATGGAGGCGTCTTCGCCGCTGGCCCAGTTGTCGTTGGTGCGGATGACCTGGCCGGTGGCCTGGGCCGAGAGCGTGAGCTGCGGGTCGGCGAGCACGCCGGCGACGCCGAAGCCGGCGAGCGTGGGGCCGGCGCCGCGGATCAACATGCGGCGGGAGACCTCGCCGTTTACGACGAAGCCCGCGATGAGGATGTTGGCGCCGGTGCCGACGGTGCCGCGGGTAGAGACGTTGGCGGCCTTGGGGCCGGCGGCGGCGCCCTGGGTGACGTCGTAGACCTCGATGAGGACGACGCCGGTGGCGTTCGGGTTGGCAGCGGGGCTCTTGGCCTGGACGGTGTAGGGGCCGGGCGGAAGGGTCGCGAGAACGACGGCGTCGCTGGAGTTCTGATTCAGCGCGAAGGCGCCGGCGCGCTGCGTGGCTTGGACGATGGCCTGCACCTGTTGTTGGCCGGCGGTCTGGGTCGCCCAGTCGTCGTTGACCAAAACGGGGTTGGGGTTGGTGCCCGAGTAGATTTCGAGGCGCGGATTCGCCAGGACGCCGGCGACGTTGAACGGCGCCTGGCCGATGGTCGGGCCGATCACCCGGATCAGCATCTGGCGGGTTTGGTTGGCGGTGCCGCTGACCACGAAGCCGCCGATGAGGACATTGGCCCCGGCGCCGGTGGTGACGCCGCGGGTGGAGATGTTGGCGAGGCGGGTGGGAACGTTGGAGAGTTCGAGCGTGGCGGCGTCGCTGGTGGCGGTGGCCTGGCTGCTGGTGATCGCGACCGTGTAAGAGCCGGCGTTGCCGGTGCCGACGTTGGTAAGGCTGAGGAAGGCGTTGGTGCCGCCGGGAATCGGGGCGCCGTTGAGCAGCCACTGGTAGGCGAGCGGCGGCGCGCCCTGCGCCTCGACGCTGAAGATGACGCCGGAGCGCGGGGAAACGACGAGCGACTGCGGGTGCTTGGTGATGGTGACGTAGCGGTAGCCGTAGAGGACGTCTTTGAGGACGGCGGCGGCGACCTCGGCATCGGTCTTGAGCGGGAGGAGCGCGTTGATGCGGGCGGTGATCTCGTCGACGGTCACGGAGACGGCGGGGCGCGCGAGTTGGTAGAAGAGCGCGGCGGCGCGGGCCCGGGCGAAGAGGGCGGTGTTGGCGGAGTTCGTGTTGGTGATGAACTCGGAGATGGCTTGGTTGAGGCCGATGGGGTTGTAACCGCGGCCAAGGGTGGCGCCGAGGACGTTGTTGCTGCGGAACTGGAGGTTCTGCAGGGCGGACGGCGTGCCGAGGCCGGCGGCGGACCAGAGCCGGGCGATGAAGGTGTCGGCCGGGATCAGGCTGGTCGGGCTGTTGAGGAGGGCGACGGTCGGGACGACGCCGTATTTGGCGAAATACTCGTTGGAGTTGAGGATCTGGCCGACGGCGTTGGCGAGGCCGCCGCGGGCGTTGGCGAGGACGGTGGTGTAGTTGGCGGGCGTCGGCCACTGGCCCATGAGGACGTAGTAGGTGGCGAGGGCGTTGACGGGCGCGGTGAAGCCGGCCTCGTCGGTCAGCGTGGCGATGAGATCGGCGCGGCTGAGGGAGCCGGCGCCGAGTTGGGCGTCGAGCTGGTCGAAGACGAGGGGGTTGATCGCCGAGGTGTTGGCGATGTCCTGGTAGGATTG
>JBILLY010000745.1:0-3210 GCA_044375835.1 Opitutaceae bacterium | reverse complement strand
GGCGGCGCGAGCGAGCCGGCGCGCCAAGGCAAATCCGGTCGCGCGGTCCAGGTGGAGTCCCCCGCGTGGGCCGGTGTGCCGCGCGAGGTGGCGGCGGCGTTGAAGAAGGCGCCTGCCAAGCGAAACAACCGCGAGCAGCAGGCGGTGAGGAATCACTTCCGCGCCAAGGTGAGTGCGGTGGCGCGGACGGAGCTCGATGCCCTCGCGGCGGCGGAGACGGCGCGGCAAGGTTATGTGGCCGAGCTGCCGCACTGTCTCGTCACCGAGGCGACGCCGGCGCGGCGGACAGTGCGGATCCTGCCGCGCGGGAACTGGATGGACGAGAGCGGCGAGGTCGTGAAGGCGGCGTTGCCGGCCTATTTGCCCGGGCCCGAATTCGGCGGTCGCGAACCGACGCGGCTCGATCTCGCGCAGTGGCTCGTGTCTCGGGACAACCCGCTCACCGCGCGCACGGTGGTAAACCGGCTGTGGCGGCAGTTCTTCGGCACCGGGCTCAGCAAGGTGCCGAGCGACCTCGGCGCGCAGGGCGAACCGCCGCCCAATGCCGCGCTGCTCGACTGGCTGGCCTGCGAGTTCATGGACAGCGGCTGGGACGTGAAGCACCTCGTGCGCATCATCGTCTCGAGTGCGACCTACCGCCAGGTGTCGACCGTTCCGGCGGCGGCGCTGGCGGCCGATCCGGAGAACCGGGAGCACGCGCGCCAGAGCCGATTCCGGCTCGAGGCGGAGCTGGTGCGCGACTACGCGCTCGCGACCGGCGGACTGCTTTCGCCCCGCATCGGCGGGCCGAGCGTGAAGCCCTACCAGCCCGACCGTTATTGGGAGAACCTGAACTTCCCGACGCGCGATTACGTGACCGATCGCGGCGAGGCGCAGTA
Source organism: Opitutaceae bacterium (assembly GCA_044375835.1). Taxonomy (GTDB): domain Bacteria; phylum Verrucomicrobiota; class Verrucomicrobiia; order Opitutales; family Opitutaceae; genus ER46. The sequence goes on along the minus strand of JBILLY010000745.1, from coordinate 2,332 downwards.
TCGGCGCGGCGTCTACGTGTGGTGGCAGCGCACCTTTCTCCACCCGAGCCTGCTGGCCTTCGATGCGCCGAGCCGCGAGGAGTGCGCCGCCGAGCGCAACCGCTCGAACCTCCCGCAGCAGGCGCTCGTGCTCCTCAACGACCCCACCTACGTGGAAGCGGCGCGCGGGCTGGCGGCGCGGATTCTCGCCGAGGGCGGGGCGACCGACGCCGCGCGGCTCGCGTGGGCGTGGCAACGCGCCCTGCAACGCGCCCCGCAGGCCGAGGAGTTGCGCAACGTGTCAGCCCTGCTCGCAGAGCACCGCGCGGTGTATCGCACCGATGCGGCCGCGGCGACGGCGTTGCTGGCGACCGGCGATGCGCCCTTGCCGGACGGCGTGGATCGCGCGGAGTTGGCGGCGTGGACGCACGTCGCGCGCGTGCTGCTCAATCTGCACGAGTTCATCACGCGTTCATGACCACGGACGCCGAAATGATTTTTGCCCGCCGTAGCCCGCCGCGTGAGAGGCGGAGCGGACCGCGCTCAACTTCCCGTCGGTCCCTGCTCTCGCGAGCAGGGTTACGTAAATCCAGCCGCCCATGAACTTTCTCCCAAGCCCCTTTCACACCCGCCGAGCGTTCCTCGGCCGTGTCTCGCAGGGCGTCGGGGCCGTCGCGCTGGCGAGCTTGCTGGAACGGCGCGGCATGCGGGCGGCGACGCCCGCGGTGCCGGGGACGCGTCCCGGCCTCGGTGCCGCGCGTGGTGCGGTTTACCCGCTGCCGTTGCCCCAAAAAGCAAAACGCGTGATCTGGCTCACGATGGCGGGCGGGCCGTCGCAGTTCGAGACCTTCGACCCGAAGCCGAAACTGGCGGAGATGCACGGCCAGCCTATGCCCGAGAGCATGACGCGCGGCCAGCAACTGGCGCAGTTGCAGGGACAGAAGCTGCTTTGCCACGCGCCGCAGTTTCGCTTCCAGCGCTTCGGCAAAAACGGCACCGAGCTCTGCGAGCTGTTTCCCCACATCGGCTCGATCGTCGACGACGTCTGTCTGGTCCGCTCGATGACCACGGATGCGATCAACCACGATCCGGCGCACATGTTCATGAACACCGGCGCGCAGATCGCCGGCCGGCCGAGCATGGGCGCGTGGGTCAACTACGGGCTCGGCAGCGAGGCGGAGAATCTCCCGGGCTTCGTCGTGATGGTCTCCACCGGGCCCGGGCGCTCGCCCCAGCCGATCGCGGCGCGGCAGTGGAGCAGCGGGTTTCTGCCGAGCCGGTTCCAGGGCGTGCAGCTGCAGGGGCGCGGCGACGCGGTGCACTACCTCTCGAATCCCGGGCGCGTCACGCGGGCGCAGCAGGAGGCGGACGTGCGCGCGATCAACACGCTCAACCGGCTGCACGACTCGTTCGTGGGTGACCCGGAGATCGCGACGCGCATCGCGCAATACGAGCTGGCGTTCCGGATGCAGGCCAGTGTGCCGGAGCTGGCGGATCTGAGCGGCGAGGATCCGCGCACGCTGGCGCTCTACGGCTGCACGCCGGGCGACGGCTCGTTTGCGGCCAACTGCCTGCTGGCGCGGCGGCTGGCCGAGCGCGGCGTGCGTTTCATCCAGCTTTATCACCGCGACTGGGATCACCACAGCCTGCTGCGGGAGGAGCTGCCGTTGCGGGCGAAGGAGACGGACCAGGCATCGGCGGCGCTGATCAAGGATCTGAAGCAGCGCGGCCTGCTCGACGACACGCTTGTGGTGTGGACGGGAGAATTTGGCCGCACGCCGATGTCGCAGGACAACAAAGGCACGACCGGCCGCGACCATCACAACAAGTCGATGTCGATGTGGCTCGCCGGTGGCGGCATCAGGCCGGGTATCGTCTACGGCGCGACGGACGAACTCGGCTACGCCGCGACCGAGAACATCTGCACGGTGCACGACCTGCACGCGACGATGCTGCACCAGCTCGGCATCCGGCACGACGCGTTCTCGGTGAAGTTCCAAGGCCTCGACGCGAAGCTCACGGGCGTCGAGGGCGCCGAGGTCATCAAGGGCATCCTCGTTTGACGGGAGAGACGCGCCATCCCGCCCGCCGGGCGCCGCGCCTGCCCTTAGACGCGGCGGGCGTCGTTTCGGCCGGGTCAAAAATCGAAAAATCTCGCGGAGCCCGATTCCGCCGCAATGCCGCTCGACAGGAGCGGGGAGGGGACCGAGAACGAAAACCCGCTTCGTCCGACCGCCCCGCCCCATGTCGTCCGCCGAACAGGCCCGTTGGTTTTCCGAGCACGTGCAGCCGCACGAGCCGGCCCTGCGTGCCTATCTGTCGAAGCGGTTCCCTTCGTTGCCCGACCACGACG
>JBILLY010000743.1:0-3219 GCA_044375835.1 Opitutaceae bacterium | reverse complement strand
GGCACCCTCATATTTGTAAAACAGCTACGCCGAATACGGCACGCGCTCCCGCACGATGCCGCCGAGCAAGTTCGCCACCGGCTGGCCGTAGGCCTTGCCCTGCAGGTCGAGGCAGGCGACGTCCAGCGCGCTGTAGACTTGGACGCGCGTGCGGCCGTCCCACGGTTTGTCGCCGCGCGCGACCGAGGTCTCCGGCGCGCAGCGGGCGGCCAGTTTCGCGCGCAGCGCGTGCCAGTTCAGCGGATCGCTCCCGATCACGACTTCGCGCACCGCCGCCAGAGCGGCGTCGACCGCCACGCTGCCGGGCACCTCGGCGAGACCGTTGAGCCCCGTGTCGGTCACCAGCTCGACCACCGTGCGCAGGCAATACGGCGCGTGCAGTCCGGCGGCGTTGAGCAACGGCGGATCGCCCAGCGCGATCGGCGTGATGTGCATGTCCGTGATCTTCATGGAAGGAAGCTTCGGTGGAATTTGCGACCGTGCGATCCGCGCGCCGGCGGCAGCGCGCCGCTTATTTCGCCTTCAGCGTCGCCAGCAGTCCGAGCAGGCCGGCGCGCACCGCGCCGCCGTCGCTGCCGTAGGCCGTGAAGGTGTAGCCCAGTTCGCGCACCTTCGGCACCAGCGCCGGAATGTGCACCAAAATACCCGCCGCCTTGCCGTGGCGCTGCGCCGCGTCGCTCACCTTTTTCAGCACCTCGGTGAATTGGGGACTGTCCAGCTGGTCGCGGATGCCGAGATTGTAGCTCAGGTCCGTCGGTCCCACGAAGAGCACGTCCGCCCCGTCGACCGCCGCGATCTCGTCGATGTTGGCCACCGCCTCGGGCGTCTCGATCTGGATCACCGTCACGAGCCGCTCGTGGTGCGTGAGGTAGTATTCCTCGAAATCGCCGCCGAAGCCCGCGCCGCGGTTGAACTTCGCCACGCCACGCACGCCGTGCGGCGGATACCGCATCGCGGCCACCGCCGCCCGTGCCTCGGCCGCCGTGCTCACGTAGGGCACCATCACGCCCATCGCGCCCATATCGAGCGCCCGTTTGAACCGCGGCGTCTCGTTCTGCGCGATGCGCACCACCGGAAACGTCGGCGTGGCCGACGCCGCGTGCAGCTGGTGCAAGAGCGTATCCTCGCCGCCCGGCCCGTGCTCGTGGTCGATCAGCACCCAGTCGAAGCCGGCGAGCCCCGCGATCTCCACCGTCATGGGCGAACCGAGGTTGAGGAAGGTGCCGGTGAGCCACTCGCGGGCCAGCACGCGTTTGCGGAAATCGGGCGGTAGTTTCATCGGAGGTGTCGGGCGTTCGGAGGTGAAGGACGGATGGAGCGGACGGACAGCCGACGTGGCGGAGACTCTCTCGGCGTCGGGTCTTTCGCCCCTCGGCCCTCGTCGTTCCGCCGCGCCGCGTGCCGCGCTCAGAGCGAGGTGTAGAGTTTGTAGAGCGCCTGCGTGCCGCAGTCTTCCCAACCGCGGGCCGCGACCTGCTCGTAGAGTTTCTTCGCCACCGCCAGACCGGGCAGCTCGAGTCCGAGTTCGGCCGCGCTGTCCAAGGCGATCTTCATGTCCTTGATGATATGCTTCACGTAGAAGCCCGGCGCGAAATTGTCGCCCAGCGCCCGCGGCGCGAGGTTCGTCATCGCCCAGCTGCCGGCCGCGCCGCCGCTGATGCTCGCGTGCACCGCCGCCGGGTCGAGCCCGGCCTTTTTCGCGTAGGCGATGCCCTCGACCCACGAGACCATGCCGACGGCGACCGCGATCTGGTTGGCCATCTTGCAGTGCTGGCCCGCGCCCGGCGCGCCGTGCAGCGCGATGTTTTTCCCCATGATCTCGAAGAGCGGTTTCGCCCGCGCAAATGCCGCCGCGTCCCCGCCGACCATGATGACCAACCGCGCCTCGCGCGCACCGAGATCGCCGCCCGATACCGGCGCATCGAGCGACGCCAACCCGCGCGCCGCCGCCGCCGCCGCGACCTTGCGCGCCAGCACCGGACTCGAGGTCGTCATGTCGATCAGCAAGGCCCCGGGCTGCGCGCGCTCGACGATCCCGCCCGCGCCGAGATAGCTCTGCTCCACGTCCGTCGGGAAGCCCAGCATCGTGATGACCACCTCGGCCGCCGCCGCCGCCGCGCCCGCGGAGTCGTGCCACGTCGCGCCCGCCTCGAGCAGCGCCGCCGCCTTTTCCTTGGTGCGATTGTGCACATGAAGCCGGTGACCGGCTTTTTGAAGGTGACCGGCCATGCTGCGGCCCATGACGCCGGTGCCGATGAATGCGATCGAGAGCGATGCGGACATAGTGAAGTTCGTGGGGCTGAGGAAACGAGGCGCGCGGATGCAAGTGGCCGCCCCCGGGGCGCGCGACACCTTTTTTCGCGCCGACGCATGCGCACGCTCGTCAAGCCCCGCGCCGTGCGTCACCGTCGACTTTTCCCCGTCATGAAACTTCCCCGCCGTTCCTTCCTGAAAACCAGCCTCGCCGCCTCCGCCGCCGCGACGCTCGCCCCGCGCTCCGTCTCGGCCGCTCCCGCCGCCGGCGCGCGCGAATACTACGAGGTCCGTTGCTACCGCTTGAAACCCGAGAAGCGCCTCAAGGCCGCGCCGAACCGCGCCCTGCTCGACGCCTACCTCGAGAAAGCGCTGCTCCCCGCCCTCGCCCGCCGCAAGATCGGCCCCGTCGGCGTCTTCACCGAGCTCGAGGTCAACAAGGCCGCCGCCACCTCCGCGCCGCTCGCCGACTCGCCGGTCTGGGTGCTCATTCCCCACGCCTCGCTCGAATCGATCGTCGCCGTAAACGCCGACCTGAACCTTGATCCCGACGTGCAAAAGGCCGGCGCCGCCTACCTCACCACGCCGAAGCCCGCGCCCGCCTACGAACGCGTCGACTCCTGGGTCCTCCGCGCCTTCAAGAGCATGCCGAAAATGGAAGTCCCCGAGTTCTCCGCCAAACGCGTCCCGACGCGCGTGTTCGAGATGCGCGACTACGAGAGCCACAGCGAAGAGCGCGCGTTGAACAAGATGGCGATGTTCGACGACGGCGAGACCGACGTCATGCGCTCCCTCGGCATGGCGCCGCTGTTTTTCGGCCAGGCCGTCGCCGGTCCCAACCTGCCGCACCTCCGCTACATCACCGGCGGCCCGGACCTCGCCACGCACCTCGCCAACTGGAAGAAATTCGGCCCCGATCCCCGCTGGACCAAGATGAAGGGCGACCCGCGCTACGCCGACAACACG